>JAUVXS010000079.1 GCA_030603485.1 Dehalococcoidia bacterium | reverse complement strand
CTGAAGAGAAAGCTTATGGAAGGATTCGAAGGTTCCGGAGCTCCTCGTGACTGTGAAGGCTCTAATTTACATGAGCAATTTGGTGAAGGTGCCAAAGGGGAGGAGTAGTGGAACGAAATTAGAGGGGCAGATTTTACAGGTGTTTTAGTTGATGAAGTGTGCCCCTATTTATATAAACTGAGAGCTGGTATCCAAATGACATAACTTTGTAACTTTTATTGCCGTAATTTTATGACCTTTTAATAATGTTATCACTATAATATTGAGTAATACATCACCCGTTAAAATACTAGTGGACAGGAGGTGCGAAATGTTCGCAAGAGTAACCATCACTGAGGGGTCACCGGCAGAAATTGACACAGCTATCCGCTTCATGCGGGAGACAGTCCTTCCCCAAGCCAGAAACATGCGGGGATTTAAGGGTGTATACCTGCTGGTAGACCGCAAGACAGACAAGGGGATGGGCATCGCCCTATGGGAGACCGAAGCTGACCTTAATGCCAGTACTGAGGCTGCCAATCGCCTCCGGGCGCAATATGTCCAGGCAGCAACTGCCCAACCGCCCAAGGTCGAGGTATACGAAGTTGCCGTACAGCCGTGACAAGTAGCTTGCTAGGATTGAACTAATAAACAAGGAAGGAGGAAGAGAAAATGTTATTTCATATTACTCATGTCCACACACCGGAGACATGCCCTTACCATAACCCGGAAAAAGCCCGTGCCACCTTCGGCAAGATGCTCGGTAGCGCTGAGCAGCTCGGAGTTAAATTGGTTGGCGTCTGGGTCGACGTGCCGGCTCATACCCTCTACATTGTGGTTGAGACCGACTCTGCCCAGAAAATCGAGGAATTCCTTGCGCCGGGTCTCGAGATAGGGTGTGCAGAGACGATGATAGTCCAGGATGGTCGCGAAATTCTAAAGAGAAGGGCTGGAACAGAGTAACATAATTTACAGTTGTTATTTGGGATTGTTCTCTTCAAGAGAAGGTTTGCAGAAAAGTAAACATAAGCATTCATAATTGCTTACAATGCCGATACAGAGAGAAAAAAGAAAGGAGGTGAAAAATGGCTTACACAATAGCTTGTCGGGATTTTGGGACAGCTTGTCCCTACGTCGCTCGTGGTGAAACCATCGACGAGGTGGTTCAAGATGCAATGAAGCATGCCAAAGAAGTGCACAGTTACACTGATGAGCAACTAAATGACCCAAAGATGATTGAAGAGACGAAAGCAGCAATCAAAGAGGTTTGAGCTTTTGAAAGTTTGGTAGTGTCGTGGGTTCAGTGCCAGCTAAGCCACAGACAGGACAAGCACAGCTAAGGTCTGTGGCTTGGCTCTTTATCTCCACTATGGTATCGCTCATCGCGGACATGCCAAACTAGTATTTGAAACAAAGAAGCTTATTTTAAAATTGCAGACATTGCTTCATCATTATTAGCGGAGACGATATTTTGGAAGCGGAAGAACTGTCCCCCCTTGATTAAGGGAAGGACAAGTTGAGGAAGTAATGGCCTGGAGGAGGAACAGTTCCAATGCTAAAAAAGATAGCTGTGGTAGATTTTAGTAAATGCCGTCCGGAGCTTTGTGATAGCGGAGCATCATCGTCGTGAAAGAACCAGGCAATGGAGGAAAAGGTTAAACTATGAAGCTATTGATGTTCCACGCAGAAGAATTTTGGTACAAGCCATTTTGGCCTGACAAACCAGAAGCGGCAAAAACAACATTATCTGCCTGCCTAGTGGTGTTCGTTCACATCGAACAGGCGGACAAGGAAAAAGCGGAAGTTGTCGATAAAGCTGTCGGTAATATCAGGTGGCTTTCAAATAAGAATAAGGTCGGGAACATTGTTCTACACTCGTTTGCCCACTTATCCAGCAGCAAGTCTGACCCGGAAACTGCCGGTGAAATAACTCAAAAAATAGCGGAAATGCTTAAGAAGAGATTGAACGTCCATATCGTGCCGTCAGGCCAGTTCTACGAATTTTCCATTCACGTACTAGGCCCATCACTGGCAAAGGTGTTCAAAGAGGTGTGAGCACCGTGAGGCAGAAAAAGGGGTTGGCGATTGGAACAGGCATATGGGTGAGAGCAAAGGTTCTGTCCATGCAGAAGCGTTTAAGATGCTGCGACGTCACTGTGAAATATGCCGGTGACCGGAAATATAAGCGATGATGTCATATCAAGCCTTCGATACTCATGCTGACGAATATGACGCCTAGTTTGGCAACAAACCGGAAACCGAAACGCAAAGTGAAATTGAAACTGAACTTGGGAAAAGGTGGAACTGAAACAAAAAAGCAAACCTTGAAGATACAAAATGGCTGATTGTTTAACGTTGCGGGTTAGAACTATCGTTGGCAAACAGGCTACAGAGCTGCGGTTGTTAGAAAGCAGTCACTTGTCTCCTTTTAGTGAATTACTCATGCCCACATAAGAAGTGAATATGCCTAAGCCTTCTCACGCCTCAAAGGCAATAGTATTACCAACTCAGAGTCAGCCTTTGTAAATCTTGAGTCTGGGGGTATGAGACTACTACAAAGTACATAGTTTCGCTTTCGATAATATCTCCGCCTAACTCTGTACTACCTACCTCAGCGCGAATTCTGGAAGCGTGCTCGATAGCGTCTTTGGGGATAGCAATTATCACCTCAGTAGTACTGCCCGGTTCGTTGGAAATTAGGCAAGATAGTCCGTTAGTCTCCTCTCGAAAGTCGCTTACTGTCCCACTCGTCACAGTGTAAACGTTGAAGTTCCGGAAAGGATGACTTTGCAGTGTATTGGCGTTCGTCTGCACAATTCTTTGGTTGACCGCACCATGGTTTCCGGTTGCAATGAGATACTTGCTTTCATAATATTCATAGTGCTCAAGTATCGCATTCACATAGCTTGTCTCGTTACTCTTATCGGGGCCATGCGGCCAACCAAGATTGTAAGCAGATATGGCATTTTTCAATGGAGTATCGTAAATAAGACTATCCTTATATTTCTCATAGCAAATCTTGAGATAGCTACACCCATATTTCACATTTGCGTCCGGATCTAAGCCATCAGTTGGCCAGTCTTGCATTGCAAGATTTTTGGATTCATCTGAATAACTTTCAAATGTATCTCTTTTACTCCTATATCCAGCGTCATAGGCAGCATCCCAGTGCAACTGCATATAGCCAATGGCAAGTCCAGCGTCACCAATTGCGTCTGGATTACAATCACTTTCTTGCTTTATTATCGCCATCAATAGTGCGGGGCTGACACCTTCTTCCTCTGCATATTTTTGCACATACGGGAGAGCAGTTTTCTCGTCATTGCCTAGTTTACTCTGGTCAATAACATGTTCCCCTTGGTAATAAAATGGCTCCTCATTAATAGCTTCCTGTCTCAGTGCGAATTTCCAGATTTGCATCAGGTTATTACTGCTTCTTTGGCTTACCCAGGTGAGTATATAACATGAATCATCTGGCCCTATAGATATTCCTCTTGCCTCTTGGTTAATTGCTGCGCATATTACTTGCTCTTCACCCTCTTCAGTTAACTGCAAAACCATACCTGCAGGACCGAAGCCACACCAACCTCCCTCACCGTGTCGAAAGAATACATCTGAAGTGAAATATATGGTCCCCTCTCTGGCTATCGCTATTGACCACATCACGTCCGCAAGGTTCAATTCTCGGGCCCTTGTCTCAAAATCATAGAGTAGTGACTCAACCCCATCTTCTACTTTATAAATACCACTCCAATCCTCAAAATACATAGTCCCATCAGGTCCAAATCCGAATCCCCTGATGAAATTGAATGGTTCTGTGCTTTTGAACTCTCTTTGATAATAAGTAGTATCATAACCTATTGGTCCGTCAACGACTTCAAAAATCGTACCAACTGAACCTACGTTGCCACAAAAGTAGAGTGTTACATCTGGGGAAAAACTGAAGGCACCATAGTTCTCATTGTAATCTCCTACGTAAACAGCTTTACCTTTTTCAATTCTATAAAGAGAATGCTTCGGTGGAGCGGAGGGGGATAAATGGCGACAGCCAATGTAGATATTCCCATCAGGCGATGCTCCAATGCACATAACCTCTGCTGGACCAGACCAAAGTAGTTCAGGCTTAACTAAGCTATACCCCTGATGGTCCAAATAGATGAATATCTCTGTATCGGCATACGCGTCATCTATTTGTAGTTGAGAGCTAGGCTGGAGATAAGCAACAGCTACATAAGCAACCGCACCAACCGCTAAAAGAATCACTGTTAGCAAAATAGGTAATGATTTTTTCATCTCACGCCTGTTAGTTCGGTTTAAGTTTCATCCGGTGTCCATCCTTGTACGAACTAAAGGAAGGCCTGCTAGATTGATGAGCTGTTTCCTCTTTCTCTTTTCCTGCAAAAGCTTAGCAGGGTGCGCGCTCTATCGTCAAGATAAGCTTCTGACTGAACATTCTGACGGAATGTGCAGCGGAGAGAGTCTTATCACTCGTCAAAAGTCATTTGCTCCGGTGGAGCAGCATCTTTGCCGCGAGGTATTTCCGGCGCCTTCCGCTGGTTTTCTGTTGGCGTCGGTAGATCTTCCGCGGGCAGCACATTGCCCTGAATCACGGCTTCAAGGAATGTTGCCAGGTCTGATGACATATCGACGGTGTGCTCCAGCACCCATAGCAATTCCAGCAGTTCCTCAGTGAACTCGGCCGGCCACTCACGAGGACGTATCTCATCCAACGGAGATGACTTTCTACCCGCCGGTTCCCGCATCCGGTACCCGAGCCAGGATTTTACCGGGCGCAAGCTGGATACTTCAAACTCCCACACTGCTCGTGAAATCGGTGCGAATGTGCCTTCCCCCACATGAAGTGTTTCGGCAGCTTCATCCCAGTGGAAGTCATTCGGATAGCCTTCGGCTGTCACAGGAACAGGACGCACTGCACGCGCACGGCCTGATGGAACGGTGCCAGCTTGCTCACCCTCTGGCACGAAACGTGCTCCGTAGGTGTGCAGCCAGACGAGCCGCCGGCCCAACTCCACACCCTGGTAGAACAGACTTACGTCTGCAGTGAGAGGTATGCGTGGCGAAGATGTAGCCAAATCCTCGGCGAAGTGTTGCGTGTACTCCGGCCCGGCCAGGATTGCGTAGCAGTAGGCAAAAAAGTCTTCCGGCGAGACGGACTGTTCGTATACCTGTGCCAGATGGTCCAACAAACCGGTGGTGACGTTGGGCTCTGTCTCGGATGCATTACGCCAAAGGGGCACGACATCTTTTCCGCCCCGACCATGGAAGTGATGCAAGTCAGGTATGTTCGCAGTTACGGTTGCAGCAGGACCATTGCCTAATTTATCTGTCAATAAGCTTGTTAAGTATACCTGTTCTTCCGAATATGCAATCCAGAGCGGCTGGCTGGGCGTGCGAAATAGCCTGCCATCTGCGAGAATCCATTTCCTGTCGAATGACCGATGGGCATAACGGGCGACCCGTGGCACTGGGCTACTCGGCGTAATGTCCTGAATAGGCTGAGGAGAGGCAGGAGGAGGCCACATGCCTGCCGATGGTCTCGTTGAAGTACTTCGTCCAAATCGTTTATCGGCAAACAGTTCACCTCGGTCGGATGGTGGACTGGATACTAACCGGCGCCAACGCTCGGTGGCCACTTCGCGTGTGACCGCAATCGGCCATGTTCGCCCCACTTTGACACCCGGGTGCTGCCACGGAAAGAGGTCGGTCAGCAATGGCCACGAGGAGAAGGCACCACTTCCGGCAGGAATAAGAGGAGCCGTCCATTCAGTCGAGCACTCCTGGCAATCCAGGTCACTGAAAGACCGCACTGAATCAAGTTCGGCCAGTTTCTCCTCCCGACCGCCCGCTATTTTTGTATAATGCACAGTCGCAGGCGTATTTGGATTAGGACGACCATAGCGCACACCTACAGCGATGGCCACCGGGGTCTGGATGGCAAAGACGTTTTCTGTTCTCCTTGCCCCCAGGGTCCCTCCCTCCAGGTCGATAATCCAGAGTTCGTCGAAAATACGGCGCATCACCTCTCTCACCCCGAGGAATCCTGGACCGTTTAGGTAGCTAGACGCAGTGATAAATGAAACGATACCATGGCCGAGACTATCGGGAGACTCGAACACCTTCCACAGCGCCCATCGCCAGAAATAGACATAGGTGTTGTATAGGCTGGCAATGTGGCTGAACATTGTCCGTCCGCGGGCCAGGCGGATGAAGTCCCCCAGGAGCCGGTCAAGCCTGGCCTCAGGGTCATCGGTACCTTCGCTAGCATCGAAAGCCTGCCGACTGTAAGGAGGATTGCCCATGCAGACCAGCACACGCGTCTCTTTCTTCACTTTCCCGGCTCGTCGGTGTTCGTCTACCAGAGGACGGAGAGACAAAGGGAGACGTCCAGGCGGAGCTACATCAGGTGATTCTAGTGTGTCAGTAAGGTAAACATGAACACCGTCAGCAGGTAGCGTAGCGCCGGCTTCTTGTAGCTTCTGTGTCACCCGGAGATGGGCAACGGCATATGGCCCTACCAGCAACTCGAAGGCGTGCACATTATTAGCTAGCATAGTAGCTCGCTGGGGTACCGCTCCTGCACCATACCTAGCTTGCACCCGGTCTATAGCTTCTGTGATTGCCGCCAGAGGATATGTCCCTGTACCTGCGGCTGGGTCAAGGAAGACAACTTCGTCATCAGCATAAGTCATCGCTTTGCCAAAATGTTCTACAAGGAGTTGCCCGACCAGACGCACCTGGCAGCGAACGACCTGTACCGGAGTATAATAGACACCACGCTCCTCACGCATTCTGGGGTCATATGCTGCTAGGAAGTCTTCGTAGAAATAGAGCCACAGGTCAGGGCCACGCTCCATAAGCCTCACCGGGTCGACACCCCCGATTACCCTTACCAGAATATCAACACCGGTACCTATTTCGTGCCTAGTCTGAGAGTCGGTCAATAGTGTGAGGACATGGCCAAGCAGTTTATGTTTGTGGACCAAAGTCTCCGCAGCCCGATTAGGGTGCAGGTCGCTGGCGCCCTCGAAGCGGGCAAGAAGCAGAGCGTATGTCAGTGTTTGGGCGTAAGCATCGGCAAAGGCTTCATCTGTAGCATCAGGAAACAGTGTAGTGCGCCATTCATATGCAAGTTGGGCCAACGCAGAATCTCTGTCCTTTACGGCTGTGAGTACGTCGTCACGTAATAAACGGCATAGCGGCGCCAACAGTTCGGCCAGTGCCCGTGGCGATGCTGGCGTAACCGGCTCCCATGTTAGAAAATCACGAATGATCGTTAGAAAAACAGCAGTTTTTTCCTGCTTTAAACCACGGACTCCTCGCTGGTCAATTTCTCCGATGTCAACAATATCGCCAATTCGTTGTCCACTACGATAGAGTGCCCAGTCATTTCCGTCAGTGTAGATTAGATTGGGAAGCTCCTGGAATTTACGCCATTGCTGAGCGTTATGACCGGTAAAACGTGTCGGGTCAGCACCAGTACCTGGTTTCTTGAGTTCGATGTGGCCGGCCAGTGCTCCGTCAACAGCTACTGCCATGTCGGGGCGCCCGATGTCTTCGGCAGTTGCTTCAGTGATAACATTCATCGTGTGCCCGAGTTGAGCACCGAGAGACCTGATCAGATTCTCGACGGGATTTTTTAACTGGTCTTCAGGTTGTCCAACAAGCACCGATGAAAACTTTTCGCGGACGGAATTAGCGAAAGTTACCAGGTATTCATTTGATGCTTCTGATGTAGTCACGGTGTACTACCAATTGTTCCTTCGGTGCTATGGCCAACTCTAATCTCGGCAGCACCTTTCCATTAGTGACAGTATAACACCTGACTATATGGCTGACAAACGTAAGACGGGCCTTTGCCTACTTCAGGTGGAATAACCACTTACTTAACAAAACTGACTAAAGTGCAATCTCCTTGAAGCCAAAGCCACTAGCGTCCCGTGGAGAATAGTTGAGACATAACTTTTCGTTGCCAAGAGATGCCTCCTCTCCGACCAGAACGGGTGAGAGATTCAAGAGACACGGGCAGAGCTGGGCTACTGAGC
>JAUVXS010000094.1 GCA_030603485.1 Dehalococcoidia bacterium | reverse complement strand
AGATGGTGCACAACGGCATCGAGTACGGCCTGATGCAGGCGTATGCCGAGGGGTTTGAATTGATGCAAGCAAAAGGGGAGTTTAAATTAGATCTACATCAGATTTCCGAGATTTGGCGATATGGTAGCGTAGTCCGTTCTTGGCTGTTAGACTTGGCGGCTACTGCATTAGCCAAAGATCCGAAACTAGATAGCATCCAGGCTTTTGTCGAGGATTCTGGTGAAGGCCGATGGGCATTGCAGGAATCTATTGAATTAAGCATACCTACGCCAGTTATAGCTCAGTCTCTTCAGGTAAGATTCCGATCAAGGCAAGAACAACCATTTGGTACCAAGCTACTTGCTGCACTTCGCCAGCAATTTGGAGGTCACAAGGTGAAAAAAGCAGAATAGGGTTATTGTAGTATTTAAAGAATTGAATATGCGGTTTGTAAGTGATTATTCAATTGATATGAAAGTGAATATGGATATGCATAGGAGTCAATAATGACCAAGATTAAAAAGGTCGTACCTTCTATATTAACAGAGGACCCTAAGGCATTGGAGACCATGGTTCGAGCGGCTGAGGGGTTTGCCGACTACATCCAGTTTGACATTATGGATGGCCGGTTTGTGCCATCACGTAGCATAACCTATCAGGATTTGGTGGCGATTCCAATCAGATTCAACTGGGAGGCCCATCTTATGGTGGAGCGACCTGAAGATTATCTGGATAACTTCAGGAAAGCAGGAGCTAAGAAAGTCGTATTTCACTACGAAGCTAAGTCCTCACCCCAATCTATTATTTCACGAGCGAGGGCGCTTGGTCTGGGAGTAGGATTAGCCGTTAATCCTGAAACAAAGTTACCTGCTTTTCTTTCGCTAGTTGACCAAGTAGACTACGTGCTTTTTCTTACCGTCCACCCCGGCTATTATGGGAGCCAGTTCATTACAGAAGTACTGGACAAGGTCGTGGAACTGCGTAAAATGCGGCCTGATTTGGATATAGGTGCAGACGGTGGAATAAAGGAAGGTAACATCATCCAGGTTGCTAGAGCAGGGGCCAACGTGTTCAATGTGGGTAGCGATATCTTTTTACAACCGAAACCAGCCGAGAAGTACAACAATCTTGTAGCCTTACTAAATATCAATAAGATTAACACGGAGAAAGGAGGAAACTCGGAATGAAAGCTATAGGAATGATACGAGGGAAATCTGGAGTGCAAGCCTTTGATCTCCCTAAGCCTGAAATCAGCCAGCTAAATGAGGTACTGATACAGGTCAAGGAGGCGGGCGTAGACGGCACAGACTTCAACATGGTCAAACATAACTTGCAGGACATAGCTGAGGACAGCGACGAGATCGTGATGGGCCACGAAATGGTGGGAGTAGTGGAGGCAGTAGGAAGCGAGGTGAGGTCGGTAGCCCCCGGCAATACGGTTGTCATGACGGTGCGACGGGGCTGTGGGATTTGTCAACCCTGTCTTCATAACCAGAGCGATATGTGCATGACAGGTCTTTATACAGAGCGCGGGATTCACAAGCGAGACGGTTTCTTTACTGAGTTCGTGGTGGACGAAGAACAGTATGTTGTCAAGGTTCCGGCTAATCTGGCAAAACTTGTAGTGTTTACTGAACCCCTGAGCATAGCTGAAAAAGGGATAGAGCAGATAAGACTGATTCAATCACGACTTCCCTGGGCTTGTGAGCATCCCGACCACACTTTTTCCTCTCCTGACTGGGGGAGGTGCAAGACGGCTCTGGTGATAGGAGCAGGGCCATTGGGAATTCTGGCGACGGCTTTGCTCAGATTGGTTGAGGTGTATGCCTATGTAGTTGATATCGTACCTGAGGACAGCCCCAAAGTGCACCTCATAAAACACATGGGAGCCAATTACATAGATGGCCGCAATAAGAATCCAAAGGAGATAGTTGATTTCTGTTGCAGTGCCTCAGGTAACGTAGATATTATATTTGAAGCATCCGGTGCTGCCTCTACTGCAATAGAGCTGATAAACTATATGTCGCGCAGCAGTATTTACATCATGACTGGAATACCCCGCGAAGAACTTGTTTTACAAGTAGACGCAGCCCAGGTTGTGCGCCAGATAGTGCGCTACAACCAAGTGGTGGTAGGCAGTGTAAACTCAAATCGCAGCCACTTTGAGATGGCTCTCAAAGACATACCCGCTATAAACTCAAAGTTTGGCGGCATGCTTGAAGAAATGATTACGCATCACTTCACATTGCGAGATTATGAACTAATCTTTGCTCCCACCGACCAGAATCGTATCAAAACAGTGATCGACATAGCACCGTGGGAATAGGACATTATTAATACTATTTTAAGGAGCTAACATGTGTTCAGTCTCGAATTCCGTAAGTGTGGGGTTCCAGCAGTATGAAGGTGGGGTGATTCTAATAAGATAGTAATTCATTGGGGACGAAAGAATGAAATCTAAAGCTAAGAGTTTTCAAGAAGATCCTGATGATGAGGGAGGGTCTGATACAATGATGAGACTAACTCCTGGTAAACTCAGAGGTCTCCAACAATTAGCAGACAGCAAGGGAATCCTAACGGTGTGTGCCATGGACCATAGAGGGTCGCTTCAGAAGTCGCTGAATAGCGAATATCCTGATGCAGTAAGCTACCAAAATATGGTTGACTTCAAGCTTGACCTGTGCAATGCAGTAGCACCATTTGCGAGCGCGGTACTTCTTGATCCCATATATGGGGCGGGACAAGTAATAATTTCTGGTGTCCTGCCTGGGAAGACGGGATTACTAGTGAGTGTCGAGAAGACTGGATATGCCGGTACAAAGGCGGAAAGGACCACCGAGCTTCTTCCCAATTGGAGTGTAGCCAAGATCAGAAAAATGGGTGCTTCAGCTGTCAAGCTTCTTCTCTATTTCCGGCCTGACCTAAAGGAGTTAGCATCAAGACAGATGGACCTTGTGGTCAAATTAGCAAATGAGTGTATAGAGGAGGATATACCACTCCTGGTTGAGTCCGTAAGTTACCCCACAGCAAAAGAGAATAGACAACCTGAAGTGTTCTCAAAAAAGAAATCGGACCTTGTCATTGAAGCCGCTCGACGACTTACTACCCTGCCAATAGATGTACTGAAGTCAGAGTTTCCGGCCGATATTAGTTACGAGAAAGATGAGCAGAAACTCATTGAGGCCTGTCAGCGGCTTGATGAGGCGTCTAGATTACCATGGGTATTACTGAGTGCTGGCGTTAACTTCCAGTTGTTCAAGAAGCAGGTGGAGATCGCTTGCAAGGCAGGGGCCTCAGGTTTTATGGCTGGCCGTGCCCTGTGGGAGGAAGCCACTCAGATTAATTCTAGGGCTGAGAAGATGACTTATTTCCAGAATGTAGTGGTTTCAAGATTGCAGCAACTGTCAGAACTGGCTGACACATATGGCAAACCGTGGTATGTAAAGATGGGTGTACAAAGTGGTCAGTTCGCGCCTTTGGGTGAGGATTGGTATCAGCATTATTGATAACGGTGGCAACCACAATATTATGACTTGAGGGTTGAGATGAAATATGTCGGAACTACAATGAGGCATACCAAAATAGTATGTACGATTGGTCCAGCCAGTGGTTCGGCGAGCATGATCGAGCGTCTGGTTAGAGCTGGAATGAATGTTGCCAGGCTTAATCTATCCCATGGTACACATAAAGAACACGAGCAGTATATTCAAGAAGTAAGACGTATAAGCCAACAACTGGGGATTCTAGTAGCTGTCATTATGGACCTACCGGGACCCAAATATCGAATTGGAAGAATGAAAGATGGTCAGGCAGTATTGAAGAACGGTAGCCAAGTTGTACTGACTACTAGACAGGTGGAAGGTGATGCCACAGTATTACCTGTGAGTATTCCGAATCTTTCCCGTGACTTACACGTGGGTGATACTGTCCTCCTCGATGACGGAGCTTTGAAGATTAAGGTGGAGGCCAAAAAGGGTACGGAGGTTAAATGTCGAGTTACGGTTGGGGGATTGCTGAAGAATGGGCGCGGGCTCGTGGTACCAGGTATGCGTACTTCTGGTCCATTTCTCACCGATGTTCTCAAGCAACACATATTATTCGCCATCCAGCAAAGACCCGACTACCTGGCACTTTCTTTTATTACCAGTGCTGCTGAAATAGCTCAAGTAGAGACTCTACTTAAGGATAATAACGCTTATATACCCATTATTGCGAAGATTGAGAGAGGCGCAGCACTCGACAATTTTGACAGCATTCTAGATACCTGTGACGGTATCATGGTCGCTCGTGGAGACCTGGGTGTGGATATTCCACTCGAGAGAGTACCTGTGGTACAAAAAGAGATTATCCGCAAATGCAATCAAGCAGGCAAGCCAGTGATAACAGCTACCCAGATGCTTGAGTCAATGGTGAATTCATTAAGCCCAACACGTGCTGAGGTAACAGATGTAGCTAACGCCATATTTGATGGCACCGATGCAACAATGCTCTCGTCTGAAACCTCAATCGGTAAGCATCCGATGCAGTCCTTAAAGACAATGGTAAAAATTGCCAGGGAGACAGAAAGCGTGCTTCCATATGAGCAAATGCTGAGAGAGAGAAGCAGGTGGCTAGAGCAAAAGACAGAGGAACTGATTAGCTATAACGCGTGCCTGACAGCACAGAGTCTTGGAGCGGTAGCAATTGTGGCTTTTACTCAGTCCGGCAGTACGGCAGGCAGGGTATCGAAGTTCCACCCTAGAATGCCGATTCTGGCAATAAGTCCCTCCAGCGTTGTATGCGGAAGGTTAATGCTTTGGCGGGGTGTTTATCCTTTTCAGATAGACGGTTCTCCGTCTGTAGACAAGCTCTTCGCTAATGCTGTAGACCTTACCAAAGAACTGAGGTTGGCTAAATCTGGCGATATAATAGTAATTACCGGTGGCATCCCAATCGGAGTGGCCGGATCCACAAACTTGCTCAAAGTTGAAAGGATTACCTGATAGAGAGTAACTATCAAGAACATACGTGAGAATCGTGGATTGCATGATTCATTAAGAGGTATACCGATATTCAATATTAAGAAAAAATAGTATTTCCACTATCAAATATTAGGAAGGTTCAATGGATGGCATTAAGTATGTCGACTCAAAATGTTGCTGTGAATCTGAGGGCGGCGGCTCATGTCCCAACTGCCAAGTGCCACTCGTGGTCACTTGTACAGCATGTGGAAATCCGATTGTGGGGGTACAAATCAATCCAAGCGATTGCGGTTGTCACGGCTTCATAATAGGAGGTAAACAATGGTAGACAAGCAGGTTGTAATTTACTCACTGCCAACTTGCCCCAACTGTAAGAGAGCGAAAAAATATCTTTCGCAGAAAGGTATTCCCTACATTGAGTACGATGTTGCAAAAGACAAAGAGAGAACAAAAGAGATGATGCAGAAGTCGGGGCAATTGGGTGTCCCAGTTATCTTGGTTAACGATGATGTATTGATAGGATTCAACCAATCCAATTTAGATAAGTTGTTGTCGGAATAGTCACTGGCGAGAATCATTATGATAGATACAAGCCTTTGGTTTATGTTTCCTGTGGCAGTAGGTATCGCGACTATTGCCATGTCAGCCGGTATTGGTGGAGCAGTGATGTTCGTACCATTTTTCATGCTTGTGCTAAAGTTAGACCCTCTTCTCGCATTGGGGGCAGGACTTGCCATTGAGGTATTCGGTTTCTCTTCGGGTGTAATCGGCTACTGGCGGAAAAAGGTAATTCACTTTGACATCGTAAAAAGACTTACTATACTCACTATTCCGGCTACTATTGTAGGAGTTGCTTTAGGAAGAGTTATTCCAGTCCTTGTTCTCAAGGTATTGTTAGCATTACTGATCCTTTATCTGGCATATCAGTTCTTATTAAAAGGTAAGGAGTGTCTGCCAAAAGATCCACGTTGCACCGGTGTCAGCACTGTTCCTGGAGAATTAGTACTAAGCAAGATGGTGAAAGCAACGACTCTACTGGGTGGATTATCGGTTGGTATGATATCAGCCGGGCTTGGAGAGGTAAACGAGTTCAATTTTCTTCAAAGATTGAAACTGCCTGTTCCTGCTGCGTCAGGTACCTCAGTGTTTTTAGTCGCAATGAGTGCTATTGTCGGTGTGTGCGCTCACACATACTTCTTGCTGACAGAAGGAGGTATCACTGTCTTTGGCCATGTTTTTTCTATTCTTGTATTTACGATACCTGGTGTCGTCTTAGGTGCACAGGTTGGAGTTCTGTTGTCAAATAGAATAAACCGTAAATCAATGGGCAAATTTGTCGGAGCCTTGTTTGTTGTGTTATCAATACTTACTTTTTTGACAATCTTTAGGTAGAGCTAGACGCATATTTGGTTGCGAATAAGAAAGAAGGAGCGGGTGAGTAATGGAGACTCAAAAGCGAAGCACGAACAAAGAATTAAATAAGAATTTCAAGATTCGCATAAGTAGAAATGGCCCCTATCTCGTATCTGGGGGAATTCCCCTTTCGGAACAGATAATTGGCACTAATGCTGAAGGCTATTCTAGCGAGTGGCACCAGGGCAAAGAATTCCCATTAAAGGAGAATTATGCCCTTTGCCGCTGTGGACAATCTAAAAACAAACCGTTTTGCGATGGAACACATACGCAAATGAATTTTAATGGCTCTGAAACAGCCAGTAGAGAGCCCTATCTTAAGCAAGCTGAGAGGATTAGGGGTCCAGAACTAGAGTTAACCGACGCCAAGGAATTATGTGCTATTGCCCGTTTTTGCGAACGCGCTGGAGGGATCTGGGATCTTGTCCAAAAACCAAATACACCGGAGGCTAAGGATATTGCCATTGAAGAGGCTGGAAACTGCCCATCAGGTCGCTTGGT
>JAUVXS010000067.1 GCA_030603485.1 Dehalococcoidia bacterium | reverse complement strand
GGAACTATCGAATATCAAACTAACTTGGTATGAAAGCATAGGTCCAGCAGCTCCGGTAGACAGCTACTGGGTAGAGCAGATCGATGAAGATATAGCATATGGGGGTTGTGGCTTTGTCTACGAAACGGGTCCCAAAGAATTTTCCGGCTTTGCTGGAAGTCACATTCATATTCCATTGGATGTGCGTGTCATAGTGTCTCCCGAGTATGCCCTTTGGTTCTGGATATGCTTATAATATTTGCAGGAAAGCAAAATGAAGATTGAGGCAACAACAAGATATTGGCTTGCCGTTTATTTGGCTGTGGTAGCCGTGCTCTTGGCTGTTTCTGCCTTCCTACTATGGGTTGTTTTTCCCCGTGGCTATTTTCCGAGCCGAGTTATCTGGGTAGAAGTTCATAAGTGGGCTGGACTGGCTATTACAGTGGGGGTACTTGTTCACATAGCAATACACTGGAAGTGGCTCCTGCAAATGACGCGACGTTACATAGACAAACTGTTAAAGAGGAAAGAGAGCTAATCCCGGCTGCTCAGTTGGCAGAAGAGCTATTGAAACGTGAGGTTGCTGAGAGCGTGATTGTCATCTTCTGGAGAGGTGAAACTGAGATGGAGACCACTATCAGAATGACTGAAAGGCCAAGCATGGCAGGATATTGATTATCTAAGAAGGAGGGTTTACACATGGCGAAAGCAATTTGGAACGGTGTGGTCTTAGCTGAAAGCGATAAGTATGAGATAGTCGAAGGGAATGTTTATTTCCCACCAGAGTCGGTGAAAAAGGAATATCTGCACGATAGCGGTACTGACTACGAATGTCCATGGAAAGGCCATGCCGACTACTATGACATAATTATATCGGATAAGGTTAACAGTGACGCTGCCTGGTCTTATCCCAATCCTAAGCCAGCAGCCAGGCAAATTAAAGAGCATGTGGCGTTTGAACGAAGCAAGGGTATAAAAATAGAAATGTAGCCGGTTTTTCAAGCAGTGAAGGTGGTTACTCAATAAGGAGGTTGCAAATGGCCAAAGTAGACGTTCTGATAATTGGAGCGGGTACTGCAGGTGAGTATGCTGCGGGTACTGCCAAGCAGTACACAGATTCAATTGCCATGATTGAGAAGGGACCAGTTGGTGGCGACTGCATATTTCATGCCTGCATTCCTACCAAGGCTCTAGTACACGCCGCCCGGGCTTACAAGAAGATGAAAACTACGGGCTTCTTTGGTTTACCGACGCTAAGCAACGCAGCTGAGTACAAGAAAGTTAAAGCATTCAAGGATCGGATTGTCTCAGGCATAGCAACCGGGCGTGATGAAAGATGGACTAGGCAGGGTATTCAACTATTCCGTGGCAACGCATCTTTTATATCCCCAAATGAAGTCAAGGTCGCAGATGAGGTTATCAAGGCAGACAGGATCATAATTACAACAGGTTCTATGCCGGCCGTGCCGCCTATACCTGGACTTAAGGAAACGGGCTACATCACTAACATTGAAGCACTGGACTTGCAACACGCCCCTGGAAGGCTTGCAATAATTGGTGGGGGACCTATCGGAGTAGAGTTTGCCCAGGTATTTTCTGCTTTCGGTTCTGAAGTTCACATATACGAAGCGCTTGATAGGATGTTGATGGGGGAAGATGAAGAAATATCGCAGGCTGTGCTTGGCTTTTTCGAGAAACAGGAGATTGGGGTATCTATTTCCGTGGCGGTAAGCGGAGTAGAATCAACGAGTTGCGGGAAACTAATAATAACCAAGAGCCAGGACGGAAAGGAAAAGAAAACCGAGTATGATAATATTCTGGTGGCTACCGGACGGAGGCCGGCGATTGAGGAGTTAAACCTGTCAGCGGCCGGCATTGAAGCCGGCAAAAAAGGTATCACCGTTGATCCATCGTTGAAAACAAATGTACCCCACATCTGGGCGGCCGGTGATGTTACCGGGACGTTTCTTTTCACCTTTGTGGCCGGGGAACAGGGTAAGACGGCAGTAATGAATGCTGTTGGTGGTAAGAACATTAGACTAAGCTATGACGTGCTGCCGAGAGCCACCTTCTGTGATCCAGAGGTTGCCAGTGTTGGTCTTACTGAAAGACAGGCAATGGAAAAGGGATACGACGTGAGAGTGGGGAAATTCGACTATGCCAACCTGACTCGTGCTATCGTCTCAGATGAGACTGACGGATTTATCAAAGTAGTAGCCGAAGGGGGCTCCGGCCGTATTTTAGGGGGCCACATAGTGGGTATAGAAGCCTCGAGCTTGATCCATGAGGTTGCTGCTGCGATGGCCGGTGGTATGAGCGTTTCCGATATTGGCAGCACCCTCCACGCCTATCCAACCCTTTCTGAAGGAGTACGTTATGCTTGCCAGGCAGCAATGTAACTTCCATCATTAATGGAAGGAGTTACCCACATGATTGATAGGGCTAAAAATCCCTGGATTGATATTTCAATACCGCTAAGAGATGCCATGGTGCACTGGCCAAATGACCCTCCGGTGAGTATAAAGCGGATTCAAGATATAGAACACGGAGCTACGGCTAACCTGTCAGCGATTTCGATGGGGGCACATTCCGGCACTCATGTAGATGCCCCCATTCACTTCCTCAAGCAGGGGCAAGGCATTGACAATATACCAATTGATACCTTGGTCGGTAGAGCACGAGTGATCGAAATTAGAGATACAGAGTCGATAAAACCGGAGGAACTTGTAGGACACCGCATCCGGGGTGGTGAGCGCATTTTGTTTAAGACAGAGAATTCATCACATTTATGGCATAAAGACAAGTTCGTCGAAGATTTTGTATTCATCTCAGACGCTGCCGCTGATTTTCTAATAGATCGTGGTGTCCGGCTGATCGGCATTGATTATTTGTCTGTCGGGAGTTTCAAGCATGGCGGAAGCTACGTGCACAAGACACTTCTTAGTGGTGGCATATGGATCATTGAGGGACTGAATCTATCAAATGTAACGCCTGGCAAATATGACCTCATATGTTTACCGCTTAGGATTGTTGGAGGAGATGGCGCTCCTGCTCGCGCTATAATAAGGCATGCACCTCGCCATCAAGCATAAGTAGCACTAAAGTTATCTTGAATGAAGGAGGGTGACATGGCAGATGTAAAAAGGGAGTTCGGTATTGTTGGTCTTGGCCGCATGGGAGCGAATCTTTCACTCCAGGCTCTGGAAAAGGGAATACGAGTTGTGGGTTTTGATCTCAAAGGTGTGTCTGACGAACTGAAAAATGCCGGCATGGTGGAGGCTAATAGTCTCGAAGGGTTTCGCGACAAGTTATCGCCAGTTCGACCCTTATTCATCTACATCCCTGCCGGACCGGTTGTCGACCAAGTTATAGACGATATTGTGCCACATATAGATAAGGGCGACATTATTGTCGATGCGGGTAACTCGTACTGGGGAGACTCAATACGCCGTCATCGCAGGCTATCTGAAAAGAACATCAACTTCGTTGACCTCGGAACAAGCGGCGGTGTGGAAGGCGCCCGCCATGGTGCTTGCTTCATGGCCGGTGGTGATAAGGAGGCAATAGCCCGAATCGAACTCATCCTGATCGAGCTGGCTACACCGGGAGGATACGTGCATGCTGGTCCACCTGGCGCTGGGCATTTCACTAAGCTTGTACATAACGGAATCGAATTCGGTATGCTCCAGGCAATTGGTGAAGGCGTTGACCTTCTTGAGCATTACCGGGACAAACTCGACATTACAGAGGTCCTTCGATGCTGGCGCCACGGATTTGTAATCCGTTCCTGGCTCATAGATCTTATGGAAGCGGCATATCGAGAAGAGGACGGATTAGACAAGATACCTGTCTATGTCGACGACACCGGTGAAGTGAACTGGCTTGTGGACGATGCCATGCATATGGAGGTTCCTGTTCCGGTCATCGCCCAGGCTGTTATGCAGCTCATCTCCTCGCGCGACGATGATAAGTTTTGGGCTCGGGCAATAGCGATGATGCGGCATGGATTCGGAGGACATAAGTACGGACATGATCCGGCAACTGTGCGAGAGCGTCGCCAGGGACAGATCAGCGACTTCATTCGCGATTAGTTGAAAAAGGAACAAGATCAGAAGTCTAAAGAGCCTATAGCATTAATATCAAGGAAGAAATACAGGAGTGAGTTAGGTATGGCCTATAAGCCAATAAGTGACTACGGTATTATTGGGAACATGGTTTCAGCAGCCCTGGTCGCCAGGGATGGTTCTATTGATTGGTGTTGCCTTCCTAGATTCGATTCGCCCAGTATATTTGCCGCCATCTTGGATGATGATAAGGGTGGAAAGTTCGGGATAGAACCGAGCTCGCACTTCGAGTCCAGTCAATCTTATTTAGATGATACCAACGTGCTGCAGACGGTGTTTCAGACTGAGACTGGTACAGCAACGTTAACGGACTTCATGCCATGCTACCAGAGGGCTGACAGTAGGCTCGTACAATTCAATGAAATCCATCGCATAGCAGAGTGCACTCAAGGCGAAGTCGACCTCAAGGTCACATTTCAACCCAAACCAGAATATGCCATGGTCGACCCCTCTTTAGATATCAAAAAGTATGGCTTGGTAATAGGAGGGGGCAAAAACAATATATCACTATCGTCATCTGTGCACTTCAAAACCTTTGGAGACAAGGCTACAGCAACTGTTAATTTGAGGCGAGGAGAGAAAGCTGTCTTCGTGCTAAGGTACGGCTCGGATAAACTGCTTACCGGAGTTATCGAGAACTCACTGAATAAGCTGTCCCGAACGAAGGCATACTGGCAGCAACAGGTAGAGGGGTTTGTTTTTTCAGGGCCCTATCGAGACTACATAGTGCGCTCTTATCTGGCTTTACATCTACTGGTATACTCACCAACAGGCGCTATTGTCGCTGCTCCAACTACCTCCCTCCCAGAGGAAATCGGTGGTGAAAGAAACTGGGACTACCGCTTCACATGGCTCAGGGATGCCTCTCTTACCCTCAATGCTTTTTCCTCGCTGGGGCATAAAGAAGAAGCTATCGGCTTTATGAAATGGTTACTCAACATATGTGAAAGGTGTGGTCCTAAGGCACAGGTTCTATATGATATTGATTTTGAAGACCCCCTTGATGAACGAACCCTGGATCATTTGGAGGGCTACCGCGGGTCCCGGCCGGTACGAATCGGTAATGCTGCTTATAAACAGCGCCAGTTGGATATCTTTGGTGAAGTGCTCGAAGCAGCATACAACTATGTAAACATTGGTGGTTATATAAGCAATAAGGACTGGATACTGCTGGAGACATTTGTTGACGCTGCCTGTGAACTATGGTCAGAACCGGACAGTGGTATCTGGGAAATAAGAGGTGGACCGTTCCATTTCGTTCACTCCAAGGTCATGTGCTGGGTAGCTATAGATAGAGGTATAAAACTGGCTCAGATGCTTGATCGTAATGAGAAGTTCAATCACTGGCAGACAGCTGCAGAGCGGATACGAGAAGATATCTTGAACAAAGGCTGGAACTCGAAGAAAGAAGCTTTCACCCAGCACTATGGCACGGATGCTCTTGACGCCAGTGCCCTACTACTACCTCTCTTCGGCTTCTTGCCCGTCTCTGATAAACGGATCAAATCTACCATCGACCGTGTTGCCGAAGAACTCAGCTGGAATGGCCTCCTGCGCAGGTACAGGACTGATGAGACCGAGGATGGGCTGAAAGGTTCTGAAGGTGCATTCCTGTGGTGTTCGTTCTGGCTGGTCCGCAACTTACTCAGGTTGGGCAAAGTAGAGGATGCTGTTGACCTTTGCGAGAGACTGCTTGGCTATGGCAATCATTTAGGTCTTTTTTCTGAAATGGTCAACCCTATTTCAGGAGAGACCTTGGGTAATTTCCCGCAGGCCTTGACGCATCTGGCGGTTATTATTACAGGAATGGAGTTAACAGAGGCGATAAAAGAGAAAAGAGTGGGAGGTGAAGCATGAAAGCTGGAATAGTAACACCAGGGCAAAAAGACAGTGCGAGATTGATTGAAATGGATATGCCGGTGATTTCGAGCGGTCAGGCTCTGGTCAGACTGCTGGAATTGGGTATTGATGGCACTGATATAGAGATCAATCGGGGTGAATACGGTGAAACACCGCCAGACAAAGACTTCATTATCCTGGGACACGAAGCAGTCGGGCAGATTGAGAATCCTGGCACAACGGAGTTGGGCAAGGGTGATTTTGTAGTGCCTATGGTCAGGCGCCCCGACGATTGTGTTAACTGTCAAAGAGGTCAGCTTGATATGTGCCTTGTGGGTAACTACCGAGAATGTGGCATAAAGGGTGCGCATGGATTTCTGAGAGAATATCTTGCTGAGGATGTAGCTTTCTTGGTGCCGGTTCCAAAAGAACTACGAAATATCGCTGTGCTTACCGAGCCAACAAGCATTGCCACAAAGGGAATTGAACAGGCTATGGAGTTTCATAATCGAAGTGCCAATCCAATTGATATCGCCGTGGTGCTTGGGGCCGGTCCATTAGGCCTGCTGACCACCGCACTGCTTAAGCTTCATGATTACAATATATACACTCTTGATGTAGTGCCTAGATCAAGTGTGAAGGCACAACTTGTCGAAAGCGTCGGTGCCAATTACGTCGATGGGAATGTGTCATCGGTCGTGAGTCTAGCAGATAAGATTGGGAATCTCGATCTGATTATGGAAGCCACCGGTAATAGTACTGTCGCTTTCCAGGCGATGAGTGTCCTGGGGATAAACGGGGTTTTGTGCCTGATGGGAGTATCAACCGGCCAGAAGCCACTCGAGGTTAATGCGTCGTGTTTAAACATGCAGATGGTGCTTGGTAACAAGATGGTATTCGGCACTGTAAGTTCTAACCGCGGTCACTTTGAAAGATCAGTCGAGTCACTAATTCATATAGAAGAGAGATGGCCCGGCTGGTTATCAAGACTAATTACTCGACGGCTTACACTGGACAAGTTCAGGGATGCGCTTGATCCCGCTCCAGATAATATCAAAACGGTGATTGAATTGACGTGACAAAATGACCACGAACTTCCCTTTTATCACAAGCCGGAAAGCCATATTTACATGTGATCCACACCATGTAAACTAGAAAAACGATAGGCATAGAGAAGGAGGTGCTCAACAGTGAAGAATTACGAAGTTATAGTCATTGGCTCGGGTGCAGGGGCAATTATTTCAGATGAAGCCGCAGCGCAAGGTCTGAAGACAGCACTCATAGACAAAGGGCCATTAATCGGCGGAACTTGCCTTAACTGGGGCTGTATACCATCTAAAATGCTCATTTACACAGCCGACCGGATAGTAGAAATCGATGAAGCCAAAAAGCTCGGTGTTGAAGCAGAGATAAGGAGCATAGACTTTCACTCAATAATGAAACGGATGAGAAACAGTAGACAGGAAGACCAGGTTCATATTAGAGAGGGTATCAAGCAGTCCAAGAACCTAGATTTCTACGAAGGTGAAGGATATTTTGTCGGAGACTACCTCCTTGAGGTCAACGGAGAGAAACTTAAAGGGGAAAGGATTTTCATTGCATCGGGATCACGCCCTTTCATACCTCCGATTAAAGGCTCGGAAAATGTAGACTACCTTACGAATGAATCAGTGTTGGAATTAAATGAAAAACCGGATAGTCTTGTCATCATTGGTGGTGGCTATATCGCTGTCGAATTCGGGCATTTCTTTGCGGCCATGGGTACCGAAGTTACCATCCTTGAAATGGCTGACAGGTTGGTTCTCTCCGAGGAACTGGAAATCTCTAATCTCCTGAAGGGTGAGTTGAGCAAGCGCATGGTAGTCCACACAAACGCACTGGCAGAGGAAGTAAAGGAAACCGAGCGTGGCGTTGTGGCTATTACAAAGGATACTAAGACGGGCAAACGAGGAGAGTTTGCTGCAGAAAAAATTATGACGGCTGTGGGCAGAAGGTCTAATGCAGATATATTAAGAGTAGAAAACACGGGAGTGGAGACAGACAACAAAGGCTTCGTCAAGGTCAACGAATACCTTGAGACAAATCGGAAGGGTATTTTCGCCATTGGCGATGCCAATGGACAACAGATGTTCAGGCACATGGCTAATAGGGAAGCCGAGATAGTTGCGCAGAATTCCTTTTATGGCACGAAAATCAAGGTTGACTACAGCGCTGTTCCTCACGCGGTATACTCGCATCCTCAGGTTGCATCGGTAGGTATGACTGAGCCACAGGCCAGGGAAGGCTCCAGTGTTCTCATCGGGAGAATGAAATACTTTAATATTGCCAAGGGCGAGGCCATGATGGAAAAAGAGGGTTTTGCCAAAGTCATCGTAGAAAAGGAGACTAACCGAATACTAGGCTTCCATATCATAGGGCCGTATGCCCCCGAGCTAATTCAAGAAGTGGTCAACGCGATGACATCCGGTGGTGGTATGGAAGAGCTAGGGCAGGGAATTCATATTCACCCGAGCCTCTCAGAATTAGTACAGTATACGCTAAGTAGCCTTGAAGAGTCTTAGACTCAACATATGATAGGCCTATTTTCCTGAAAATGCCTAACATATGTAGTTACGAATAATGAACAGACAGGATTGGAGGTGATGAATGAAAGATACATATGATTTGGCTATCATCGGCGGTGGCGCTGCAGGGCTGATTGCTGCTCCATTTGCGGTGCAGCTTGGCGCACGAGTTGCCTTCATAGAAAAAGACCGTATCGGGGGTGACTGCACCTGGACAGGTTGCGTACCGAGCAAAACATTAATAAAAAGCGCCAAAGTAGCCTACCAGATGCGTACTGCTGACCGCTTTGGCCTGGCACCGGTGGACGCCACGGTTGATTTGAAACAGGTAATGGAACATGTGCGTAGCGTTATTGCCGAGATATACAGCCATACCACACCAAAGAGCCTACGGAACCAGGGAATGGACGTTTTCCTGGGAGAGCCTCATTTCATCGATGCTCATACGATTTCTGTTGACGGTCAACCTCTATCGGTGAATTATGTGTTAATTTGCACCGGAGCTCATCCTTTCATCCCCCCCATTGCAGGATTGGATAAGACTTCATTCTTGACATATCAGAATATCTGGGATCTTAATGTCCTGCCAAAACACCTGGTCGTTATTGGAGGTGGGCCAATTGGTTGTGAGATAGCCCAGGGTTTTCATCGCCTCGGATCCAGTGTTACACTAGTGGAGGGTGGTGACATGTTACTACCCAAGGATGATAACGACGCCTCTAAGATACTGGCCGAGGTCTTCCACAATGAAGGCATTGACCTGAGACTCAAGTCCAGCGTGGAACGCACTTGGCAGGATGGGAGTAGCATCCACTTAACCGCCGGTAGGAACGAGATAGTTTGTGATGCACTGCTGGTCGCGGTTGGACGGCGTCCAAACGTAGACGGTCTCGATCTGGATAAGGCGGGCGTAAAATTTGGCAAGCAGGGCATTCAGGTAGACAGGAACTTACGCACGAGTCAACCCCATGTTTATGCTGCCGGAGACTGCCTGGGAGGTTTCCAGTTCTCTCACTACGCTGGCTGGCAGGGATTTATTGCGGTACGCAAC
>JAUVXS010000096.1 GCA_030603485.1 Dehalococcoidia bacterium | reverse complement strand
CCCAGGACTGCGCCTCCTCTGGATTCAAAGTTGTCCTCTCAATCATGGCATTGGTAACATCCTCGGCGTTGTTACCTGTATTCGCCGCAATTACCCTGGCAATATTCTCCATATCAATTCTCAATCCCTTTAACCTTTCCTCGAGCAGTTTCTCCTCTAAATTCTGCTCCCCCCTGAACTGCGCACTAACGCCGTGAAACAAGAATCTCGCTTGGGGTACACATAGCCTTCTCGAACCGGCACAGTACATTACGATACCTATTGAGTCCACGCTGCCGAAATTGTGTGTAGTTATGGATATAGGCAACCCTTTCAGATAATTATATGCGCCTAATCCATGGATAACAGAGCCACCGGGTGAAGAGATAAGGATAATGAAGTCTTTTGTCCCTAGCTTCATTTTCTGGTCGACGGCACTCATCAGAGCATTGACAGTGGCATCAATCACAGGGGCGAAGAACCTAATTACAACCGGTTTCATAGCCATGTTTTATCCTCCTTTTGGCTTGTACTCTATTCCATTTCCATAAATCTGCCTTGATTATAGCAAATATCGTAAAGTTAGGCGGTAACTTAACAACCCCCTCCTATCATTTTGAGCCCTTCGGTATCATTAAGGGTGACAAAAGAAACACTTCAACGTTAGTAATTTCGATACAGTTGAGAGTAGAATTGAGGTTGGGAAGCTGTGTTGTGTTATACTTACACATAGGAATTAGCTATGAAAGATATTGGTAAAGTAAATCTTAGAGGCAAGCTGGAATCTTTGGCTAAGGACATGGGGACAACGTACTTCGGTATAGCTGACCTTACTCTTGCCAGACAGAGTGTTGCCAAGCAGGACGGAGAATTTCTAACTCAGTTTCCACGAGCTGTTTCTCATGGCTTCGTTCTTACAGATGGCATCGTAAATGCGCTGGTCCATCATAAAAATATTGCTGCCTCAAATACTTATTGGTATTACGTGTATCAGATTATAAATCCGCGCATAGACTCGATTTCTATGATGTTAGCCCAATCCTTGGATAAAGCCGGTTTTCAAGCTTTCGTTGTCCCGTCGTCTCAAACAGTGGACATAACTAGACTTGCTGGTGTGTTCTCCCACAAATTAGCAGCTCATTTAGCTGGACTGGGATGGATTGGCAAGAGTGCTTTGCTCATTACACCAGAACACGGTCCTTGTGTGAGGTGGGGTACAGTGCTCACAGATGCTCCACTAGAAGCTGGAATGCCTATAGATGAGATGTGCCACGACTGCTCTGCATGTGTGAAAGCTTGTCCCGCACATGCCTTTACTGGGCAGGCTTTCGATAAGCCCAGACCAAGAAGCGAGATATTCGCCGCTGAAGAATGTTACCGCTATCTAAGCGAACGAGAGCAGACTCGGCACAAGAGTTGCGGTATATGCGTTTATATCTGCCCATTCGGGAGAAACACGTGAGCAAAAACTTTCCTTGGTAATCTCCGTGGTGTGCTTTTCAGACCTGTGTTTGATAAATGGCATTTCTACACACCCGTTTTAGCTATGGTATATTATTATTGATGGAGCCTTATGAGAGACGTAAATGAGGCCAAGCAAAGAATAGAAGAACTGCGGGGATTAATTAACTACCATAATCATCGCTACTATGTGCTGGATAGCCCTGAAATCAGCGACGCAGAGTACGATGAGTTGATGAGGGAGCTCAGGCAGCTTGAGGCTGAGCATCCTGAGCTTGTTACCCCTGACTCTCCAACGCAAAGGATTGGAGCACCTCCTGTAGAAGCGTTTGGGGTTGTCGAACATCCCCAGCCCTTATTGAGCCTGGCCAATGCTTTTTCTTACGAAGAACTGGCAGCCTGGCATAAAAGAGTAAGCAACCTTTTAGGCGGGCGCCCGTTCGACCTTGTTTGCGAGCCCAAAATCGACGGGCTGGCAGTAGCCTTGACTTACGTTGATGGCGTGCTCGTCACGGGAGCAACCAGGGGGGATGGCTACCGGGGCGAGGACATCACCCAGAACTTGAGAACCACCAGGAGCATTCCCCTTTCCGTACCCGGAGAGGCGCCGCCCAGATTTGAAGTCCGAGGCGAAGCTTATCTTCCTAAGGCTGGTTTTAAAAAGCTTAATGAAGATAGGGCTAAAGAGGGGCTGCCGCTTTTTGCCAATCCCAGGAATGCCGCTGCTGGCTCGGTAAGGCAGCTCGATTCCAGCATCACTGCCAGGCGCCCCCTGGATATATTCATCTATGCTCTCGGTTGGGCTGAAGGCAAGGCGGTACCCGACACTCACTGGAAGATTATGCAGTACCTCAAGTCCCTTGACTTCAAGATAAACCCCAATATCGCCCTGTGCCACTCCCTCGATGAAACGGAGAAATATTATCAGAGCTGGGTAGAAAGCCGAGAAAAGTTACCCTACGAAGCTGACGGCATAGTGGTAAAGGTCAATTCTATTGCCCTCCAGCAAGAGCTGGGCACTGTGGCTCACGAGCCGAGATGGGCTGTTGCCTACAAGTTTCCCGCCATTCAGGGTACCACGCGTCTTATCGACATTGGCATAAACGTGGGGAGGACGGGGAGTCTTAACCCCTATGCTATTTTAGAGCCAGTTCGAGTGGGCGGTGTCGTTATCAGTTCAGCAGCGCTGCATAATGAAGAAGACATCCATCGTAAAGATATCCGCATCGGCGACTGGGTTGTTGTGCAGCGGGCTGGTGAAGTTATTCCTGAGATCGTCGAACCTATTGTTAGCCGCCGTACTGGCAAGGAGACGGTTTTTTCTATGCCCGGTCTTTGCCCTGTTTGTGGAAGCGAGGTTATAAAGCCTCAAGGTAAGGCTATGCATCGCTGCACCAATGCCGCCTGCCCCTCACAAGCCCTGGAGAGAATCAAGCACTTTGTCAGCCGCGGGGCAATGGATATCGATGGCATAGGTGAAAAGCTATGCCAGGCTTTGTTCAAGGCTGGCCTTGTCAAGGATGCTGCTGATTTATACTACCTCACCAAGGAGCAACTTCTCGGTCTGGAAAGAATGGCAGACAAAAGTGCTTCAAATGTGCTTAATTCCATCGCTAAAAGTAAGAATAGACCTTTAGCCCGGGTTATTTTTGCCCTGGGAATCCTGCATGTCGGTGATCAATACGCTGAATTGCTGGCAGAGCAATTCCACAGTATCGACCAGCTGGCCCAAGCCAGCCAGGAAGAGCTTTCAACCCTTCCCTCTATCGGCCCCAAGATAGCTGAAAGTATCGTTGCCTTTTTCAGACAGGAAGGAAACAGGCAAGTTATCGAAAAGCTGAGAAAGGCCGGGGTGAGGCTGGAAAGAGAGAAGGTTAAGGAGGCCAAACCTGAGGAGCTACCTTTAGCCGGACTGGAATTTATTTTAACCGGGAAGCTGGATTCATTCTCTCGCTCAGAAGCAGAAGCGAAAATAGAGGCTCTTGGTGGCAGGGCCGGCTCGGATGTCACCAGGAAGACTTCTTATGTGGTGGTAGGTGCCGATCCTGGCTCTAAGTTGGCTAAAGCAGAGAAGTTGGGGGTAAAGACGCTCAGCGAAGCCGAGTTCCTGGACTTGCTAAACAAGGCTGTAGGCAAATCATAGAAGGAAATAAAGCAGTTGCTTATGAAACTCATCGTTGGTCTAGGCAATTCGGGCAGGATTTATGCCCGTAATCGCCATAATGCTGGCTTCCGGTGTTTGAATTACTTCGCCAGGCTTCATTCCATTCGCTTCGACCACAGGCAATGCCGGGCTAAAGTAAGCATCGGCGAGGTAGGAGGCGACAAGTTGCTGCTGGCCAAGCCAGGGACATTTGTAAATCTCAGTGGCAAACCCGTAGTTTGCCTGATGCACAAGCATAAGATTTCCTTGAGCAATCTCCTGATAATACATGATGACCTCGATCTGCCCCTGGGCAAAATTCGACTGCGACGGAGCGGAGGCTCGGGAGGACACAAAGGGATGAATTCCATTATTTCCGTACTGGAAAGCGAGGACTTCCCCCGAATCAGGGTGGGGATTGGGCGCCCCCAGACGGAAGAACGACCTTTTAACGAGGACACTATAGTTCATTATGTGCTCAGCGATTTTTTTCCCCAGGAAGAAGCGATAATCAAGCCTGTAATTGCCACGGTGGCCGAAGCCATCGATTGTTTTCTCAGCCAGGGGATAGAAGCAGCAATGAGCAAGTTCAACTAACCGCTTTATGAAGCCATGTGCCATGCCGTATTAAAAAGAAAATTTAACAATAGGGCGTTTTGTGACTCCTTAACCCCATAGCATGTCTTGGACAACGTACAAAAAATATTGACAATTCCTTTAATAACGGTACCATAGTGCTACTGGGTCAACATAGGCCGGTGGTCAAGTGTGTGCCTTAGAGGATTGCGGTAGTTCTCACGATGCTTAGTCCAGCACATATAGTCATGTGAACTGGGCTCTTTTTTCCTGCCACAGCAAGACCAACCCTCCCTTTCTAAATTTAGGGTTGTTCAAAAATTAGTTGCTCAGTCTATTGAGCAATCGTGCCTGATAAACAAGGCAACTAAAACAATCTGGAGATGAAAGGCTTCAAAAATACCCCAAAATTGAACTGGAAATCAAAATCGATATCCTATAACGGACGAAGGGGGTAAGGTGAATAACTGGATACAACTATTACTAATAGGTGATTGACAGCAAAGGAGGCTGCGCTATACTATAGGCTTAGGGGGAAATTCCCAATAATGTCCAATGACCAAAATCCATAGGACTAAATAGTTTTGAATTTGAAAGGGGAGGATGAACATGAAGAAATTCTTATCACTGACGATTATTCTGGGGGTGGTGGCTGCATCGTCGATTACTCTGGCGGTGCTGGCTGTACCAGGAGTAGGTTGTATTTCTCCAGAACAGGCACTAGAAACAGGAACCTTAAAACTCTATCTTTCTGATGCGCCGACAGACGCCGAAAATGTTACAGGTGTTTATATTACTATTGATGAAATCCAATATCATCGAGATGGTCAATGGATAACATGCGAAGAATTTGTAGGCCCTCAAAAATATGACTTATTGGAATTAACCGGGGGAAATTCCACTTTATTAGGTGAGTTGACATTACCTTCTGGGAATTACACTCAAATTCGCTTTATGCTTGATATTCAAGAAATAGGTCCACCCCCAACCAGTCCGGGCTGTTATATCGAATTTGCTGATAACTCCACAGAGCCTCTCTTCGTCCCGAGCGGTGGAGAGACAGGCTATAAAGGAATAGGCCGATTCGAAGTGCCTGTTAATGGAACTGTGGTAGTTACCGCGGACTTTGATGTGCGTGAAGCTGTGGTCATAGCGAATTCTCGCTACATCTTAAAGCCAACAATCAAACTGATAGTCAACAACTAAGCTGGAAGCATCCGTAGCTCAATTACAAATGCTTCTAACTATACCGATATAATTGCTTTTGCCTACGGGGATAGAACTTGGACTGACACAGAAGCCAATGACCCAGTTGGTGAAGAATCCAGATTTCCCAATGCAATTACCAGCAAGAGAATGGTGGCGGAAGTCATTGATTGTTTTCTTAGCCAGGGGGATAGAGGCGGCAATGAGCAAGTTCAACTAGCCGCTTTACGGGCATTTGAGAAGCTTTAATCTGATAGCTCCATTCAACACTTTATTCACATATTTCTATAGTTGCCTGATTTATCAGGCTGTGCCATTTTAAACGTCGTCAAACAACTCCTAATTGCACGTTCTAGCGGTTCGGTCAATTGTCAAAAAGTCATGTAATTTTGCCTCGTACAGCTTTGACAATCTGTTAGTATTAGTATATATTATTAACTATATATAATATATACGACATTTTGGTTGCTCTATTAGGATAAATCTTATAGTGCGTGAAGGCATTCTGGAAAGAGTAGCTATAGACTTACTGTCTATCCCACCGCTGATCTTCAGACAGATACGCAGAAAGCTGATAAAGACGACCCTTGCCGATATTGATGCGGGTATTACGCCGCACCACTTTGAGATTATCAGGTTATTAGAGAAAGAGGGGAAACTGCATGTTGCCGAAATTGGTGACAGACTTCAAATTGCCCGAGCACAGATGACCGCACTCATAGATAAGCTGGTATATTTGAAGCTGGTGGAAAGACGGACGGATGTAGCTGACAGGCGGACCGCTATTATTACCCTCTCTACTTACGGCAAAGAGGTTTGGAAAGAACACAGGGCTAGCATAATGGATGCTATCCAGGAAACCATGGGGCAACTCTCGGATGAAGACTTGAAAGATTTATCTGATACATTGCGAAAACTTCAGGATATATTGTCAAAATTACACTAGGGTACACCGGCTGGCACTTCAACAAACTCTACAGGTGAATGCGGTTTAGCTCTATGAATAATAGGAAAGAAAACATACTCAACGATGACCGAATCGGTCAGTTGCTGCTGAAACTATCCCTGCCTGCATTTATGGGCATGTTTGTCATGACTCTCTATAACGTGGTTGATACGATTTTTATCGGACACTACGTTGGTCCACTCGGTATTGCCGGGCTTTCTATAGTTTTTCCGGTTCAAATGCTGACAATGGGGATTGGGTTTATGCTGGGGATGGGTGGCGCATCGCTGATCTCCAGATTAATCGGGGCTGGTGATATCTCCAGAGCAGAACATGCCCTGGGGAACGCTCTAACCCCTACCATCGTACTCTCCGCTGTAGCAATGATAGCTGGCTTGTCAAATACTGACGTATGGCTCAGGCTCATGGGTGCATCGGAG
>JAUVXS010000023.1 GCA_030603485.1 Dehalococcoidia bacterium | reverse complement strand
GCGACTAACCCCAGCGTATCCAATACAGCAGGGTGGAGATTGGAAATTACCCTACTTACTTCCTTATGTACCTGCACTGTCAGCGATTGGACTTTCTTCATTCCAGCAATGAATTCAGCATCTTGATTACCTGACCTCGCGGACATTTCCATCAGCGCTTCTAGCTGAAGTGCTATCCCAGAGAGCGATTGACTGGTCTCATCGTGTAGCTCACGGGCAATCCTCCTCCGTTCCTCCTCCTCTGCTACAAGATTCTGTCGTGCAAGTTTGCGTAATCTTTCCCGTGCCTTTCTTAGCCGCTCGTGCAGTCTTGCCTGCTCGATGGCTGTACCAAGTTGATCCCCAATCGAGTGCAAGAGATGCATATCTTCTTTGGTGAATCGCTGTGGCACATGGCTAGCAACATTCATCACCCCTAGAACATTATCTTTCGCCCGGAGAGGAACGCTGATGAATCCCCTTAAACCCTCTGAACTTACTAGATCAAGCCAAGCAGCATCTGGTTCTGAGGAGATATCCTCCGATAGCACTGACCTACCGCTTTGAGCTACCTTTCCTGCGATTCCTTGACCAAGTCTGAGACGCACCTCTTCAGCATACTTATCAGACAGACCGTGATAAACACGGTAGGATAACGTCTGACTCTGCTCATCCAGGAGCATTATTCCTCCAACGGTTCCGTTCATGATGTTAAGCACATTATCCAGGCCAATCTTGAGAATATCATCCAACTCTTGCAGACCGCTGATTGCCGCCGAGACTCGACTCAAAGCCAGAAGGTTATGATAATATTTCTCCGTCTCGGTGCCCTGATCAGATGGATTTAAATCAGAACTAGCTGGACCGGCGGCTTTATTAACTCCCTTGCCTTCTCTCATTGTCAGTTAGGTCACCAAAGTAATTGTAGGTTTTCAAGAGTCAACAGGAAGACTCGCAAGATTTGTCATCACGATTAAAACACTATCCTCCAACCCAATAAGCCTATACAAAATCCCGACCTTTTGCAAGATACATTGCTTGTTATTGGCGGAGAGGGTGGGATTCGAACCCACGGTCGGGAAACCGACACACGCTTTCCAGACGTGCCTGTTAAACCACTCCAGCACCTCTCCGCGATATACTTCAGCCGCTATTTAGCCCTGGCTCCTTTGTGGTTTCCTCTAACTTCACATAACTTCTTAGCAGCCTCTCCTATTTGGTATATTCTTCAATTTTTTACCTTCGTTTACCACATGTCACCCTGGCGGAGAGGGTGGGATTCGAACCCACGAGGCATTTCTGCCTACCGCTTTTCGAGAGCGGCACCTTCAACCACTCGGTCACCTCTCCCAAAGCTAATTTCAACTGTCAAAGCTTTACATAAAGCGTTCATGCTAATAATGCCTTTCAACAAGCTCGTTTTCACAGGTATCATTATACTTTTGGGAGACCAGTTTATCAAAATGGGCAGCCGCGGCCTCCTAGAGTCCAAGGGCTACGTGAGAATAAGTATCAAGGGTTGTCTGAATACTGGCATGCCTTAGCCCACTCCGGATCTATTCTAAGTACTTCTCCATGACCCGGTCTTTATTAAGCGTTATCTCGTGCTGTATTAATACTTTTTCTATAACGCTAGATATGTCCATCAATGAGTGGAAGTGACGAGGATTCCTCGGGATAATGCCGTGAGATTCATTGCGCTCCATGTATACAACGCCTGATCCCCAAGCGTGCTTCGGCATAATATACCCTTCTCTGTTGGCAATATCATTGGTCCAGAACTTGATTTTGACTTCAATCATCTTTTCCCCATGTTTGGGTTTAGTGATTCCACCTGCATGTGACATGTTAGACCTCCTCAATTATTAATTATCTTCAACGAAATTCTCCAGTTCTTCGACTGTCTTCGTAATCACGCGTATCCAAACGGGGATCATTTTATACTTTCCATCTTTCGTCCAATCTAGAGGATATTGTAAGCCCGCGAATTCAGGCTTCTTAAGCTGGTGGCCAAGGGACGATAAAACCCCACCGATCCCATGCTCATTCACACCAAGTTTTCTACTCAGTACTGAAGTGGCGATACCTTCTGCATCCTTGGCGGCTTCTTTGAGAAGCCTTCTACATTCATATGATACGCCCCAAAATATCGAATCAACCTTTTCCTCCGTCCAAGTCATGGTTTTTTCATGTGACTCGGTGTGATCAATAGATTCTATATCACGCGGTAGGTCTCCTTTTTGATGGTCGGAGATGTATTGCAGGACAGATGATAACTCCTCTAAACTGCCTTCAAGTGTGATTCCGACTTTAAGCATTCTTTACATTCCTCCTATTTTATATATCATTGACCTTATTATAAAACAGTTGGCAACATTTGTCAAGTGCTTGAGACAAAAGAACTCACAGTCCTAGTGTGTTAGCATCTGGTTCGTTCAAGAATTTGAGAGTGGATCTCGTCTGGTAGCTTTGGCAGGCCGTGAGGGATTCGAACCCACGAGGCATTTCTGCCTACCGCTTTTCGAGAGCGGCACCATTAACCACTCGGTCACCTCTCCTAGCTTTAAAATTCTACCTTGAAACAGTGTTGTTAGGCAAAATTGCTAGCATTTTGCTAACCACATTAAAATACTAACCTGTTAGAAAAGGTGGTCATAATACGTTTTTCGTATCTATTTGTGTTGCAGCAACAATAATGTCAGAAGCCATCTTCTGTAATTCCCGAAACGTAGTATCAGATATTTCTTCGTAATCTAATTCCTTGTTACCTATATCACCGAACACTAAATCAACAATCTCATTTAATTTGTTTTGTAGTTCCTTCACCTTTTGTTGTATTGACGGGGAAATTGCGGCTATAAGATGCATATACTCTGATACACCGCCTAAAGCCAATAGTTTGAAGATTTTATTGCCAAATACTCTTCTCCTCGCAATTTCTAAATCCTGATTACCGACTATTGGAATTTCCTCCAATCTAACAGCCTCAATTATTTTAGTACACCATTCGATTAATTCTCTTAATAGAGCATGTCGTTGTTGCTTCTTTTGAATCAGGTTAGATTGTATTATTGACCACACACCGAAAAATAAAGCGACTATAACTGCTACAAGAGTAAACCAATCACCAATGTTTATGGTAGACATGTACGCATGACCTATTATACTAAGTTAAGCTATTAAGTAGAAAGTTTAGGCTTCTATACGGGACTTGTAAAGATATTCATCAAATTTCCTGACAGCTGTTTCCCGAAGGCCGGGTGCTACATGGGAATCTGTGTCGATGGTTATTTGTATTGAAGCGTAGCCTGAACGAACCTAGACTACCTTGGTGCGCACTCCCTGTTTGAGCATGAGGGAAGGCGGGCCCCAAGGCCAACTGACCATATCATGGTAAATCTCCTCAGCTTCGTGCTACGCTTCTCACCTCTTCGCAAATCTTTAGCTATGTCTGGTTATGCTTGTATTTATACCTATTGACAATACCACTATAATATTTTAGAGTATCAGAATAAAGCGGTAGTGATATAGCGAGCTAAACCTCAAATCTTTCCCACTGTTTTTATTATGGTATAATTTTAACCCGTATATGAAATGGATAGACTGAAGAAGGTAGTAATTAGCATAGAAGGCTATCTCAAACCCATAGCAACAATTGACTGTGACAACGAAGTGATAAAAGAAAAGGCTAAAGACATCACCAAAAGATAAGATAAAGTTGCTGACAAAGCTAGAACCTCTTTCTATTTGGTGCGAGAGAAAGAGCAGCAAACAGGGGATATGAAGAATGCAAAATGAGCAAGACTACTACGAGATATTGAACATTACGCCAGATGCCAGCGTGAATAAAATAAAAGAAGCGTATCGCAAGCTAGCTCTTGAATATCATCCGGACAGGCACCACACAAATCAGGATGCCAATGAGAAAATGAAAAAGATAAACGAGGCTTATGCTACCTTATCTGACCCGATTAAACGCAGGGAGTATGACATTCCCCGGGGATATCGTCGCAAAGTGCCGAAGTTCGAGAAAGGTAACAAGGTGAAAGTCAGTTTGAGTTCTGCTTCACCGTATGGAGACCGTACCGGGGTCGTAGACAAAGAACCTGTTAGCGATGCTTTTCGATTCTGGTATATGGTAAGGTTCGGCTCGAAAGGCTTGCCGGAAGTCAGTCGCTTCGCTGAAGAAGAACTTGAGAAAGCGGACGGTTAGTGGCGGGCCAATCAGCCGGCGGATTTCGGGATGAAAAGGTTACTCCCGGTGCGAAATTAAGTCCCTGATTAACCACCCTTCTGCCGGGGTCTACAGGTCCCACTGCCAATCCTCAAGGCTGCACAGAAAATTATCCAGGGCTTCATACTCAGCCTTAAGGTCTGACACTATTGCTTGCATCTTCGCCTGCTGTAAAACTTTCCAAACTTACCAATATTGGTCCTCCTTTCCCTTAAATATAGGGTAAAGAGCATGGCGGAACCCTTCAATACCCCGATAGTTGCTGTGCCACACTTTTTGATAACATCACCTTTGTGGTACAATGCAACGAGTTCAGATTGCAGTAGCGTAATAATCGGGAAACAAGAAGCCCTTGAAGGATTCTGGGGGTGATTTCACCCTGCCGGGTCAAATAGAGAAGCTAAATCTATGAGCAACGATAAGCATATGCATATCTCAGCGTCTGCTGATACCGGGCCTGTCCAAAGGATTGAGCGAAAGTTCTTCATACTGCCTAGAAACATTGGCTTTGCCCGTACACTTATGAATGAAGTGTGCCGACCGGACAGGCAGTTCCCGGAAGGCCTGGTCAATAGTCTGTATTACGACACGATTGACCTGGCCCAGTACATGAAATCGGTAGACGGTGACTTGCAGAAGCACAAGGTGCGTATACGCTGGTACGACAAGATTGAGGATTACGAGGGAGATGTCCCCATTTTCGTAGAGCTAAAAATGAGGGAAGGCCTGGCCAGCACCAAGCACCGGACGCGGCTTCTTGTCCCCCCACGATACCTGGACAGGGAGAACCTGAGCAGAGGCATTATTGATAACATGATGCTGGCCCGTATACTGGCCGCCTTTGGTTACTTCTCTGACCGACCACTCCGACCGGTGGTCCTGATATCATACTGGCGCCACCGGTTCACAGAAGTGATGACTGGCACTCGGGTATCAATGGACTATGATATCAGGTCAACCCTGGTAGCCCGTGAACTGGGCTACGGAGAGCGTGACCTGAAGTTGCGTGGTGGGGTCCTCGAGATAAAGGGGCCCAGTATGGAGTTACCACCTATGCTGAGGCGTATCAAGCTACTGGACGCAGAGTGGAGCCGGTATTCCAAATATGGCCAGTGCGTAGAAACCCACATGTCACACCCCAGCGCTATGGCCCGTCTGTGGCCTTCAGGAAAAGTCGTACAAGTGTAGAATAGAAAGGAAGAAAAACTATGGATTCGATCACAAGATTCTTTGAAAACCTGCAGACCCCGATAACCTTGAATGAGGCCTTGATTGCCATAGGGTTCTCGCTGGTATACTCCATCATCGTTTATCTCATGTACCAAATATTCTATGGCTCACGAAATGTCGGTGCTGGGGTACACAGAATATTCATTATTGGTGGGCCTGCTATCACAGTACTTTTCGTTGCCATCCAGGTCTCAATACCGCTGGGACTGGGTCTGCTGGGAGCATTGGCTTTCGTCCGGTTCCGGACGCCGGTGAAAGACCCCGCAGAAATCGGGTTTCTGCTTCTGCTGGTTGCATCTTCTATTTGCGCGGCCACCAGCAACTTTCTGTTGACAGGTGTTCTGTTCATAGTCGTATTCGTCGCTCTGGGGGTCCAGTGGTTGGCCCAGAACCGGCTCTCGAGGTTCGGAAAAGGTCACCTGATGCTGGCAGTGGAGCGCTTGGCCTTCCCCAAACTACAAGGAAGCCTGGACGAGTTTCTCAAGGAGAACTTGCGTGGGGTCAGGCTGCAGACTGTGTCTTCCATGGAGGACCGGGTTACCCTGCACTATCAATATCGGAGCCAGAGAGACTTCGATTGGGCTGCGTTTACCATTGCCCTGGATCGGCTCACCGAGCCGTCCAAGGTTGAGCTCTTTATCGGTTAGATTTGATGACAGATGTTCGCGAGGGAGCCGCGGGACAGACCACGTGAGTCTTTCTACGTCTTCTACGACGGAGGAAAGGGGGTATACTGGCAAGCCAGGGTTACGCATGAAACATGGCAGATATGAAAGCCTGGCCGAAAGCCCGCACCTGACCGCTAGTCGAACTGCAGCGTGTGCGCTATCTCCTCAAATAGCTCGCTCGGGAATGGACCGTAATCGTCGATATTCCAGAGATGGACCGTAATCCACTGTTCGCCCCTTCTCACCCCGATCGAGTAACAGTGCATCTGCCAGCCGGCGATAGTGGCATAATACTCCGCTATGGATGCTGCCGTGTCACCTGCCAGGACGGTATCACCCAGGGCAAGGAGTTCGACCGGTCCCTCTGGCAGCATGAGAGAAAGCACCACGTAGAACCTCTCCTCCCAGCCGAAGGGCCAGGCAGACACGTACAGGCCGAAGGTCTGGCTCGGCGCTATCGCCTCGTAGAGCTGGGTCCCGGTTGTGTCGGTCCAGTCAGCAGGGTGCTTGAGTGTGAATCCGTACTCCTCGTTCGTGATCTCCGTGGCCTCAAACGATGGCACCTCAACCGGCTCCCTGCCTGTTAATTCTTCCGCCGGTGGTTCTGGCATAAACACTTCCTCTATCGACGGGAGCTCATAGTCAGATACGTTCAAACCGAGCTGCTCGGTGATAGACTGCGTCCTCCCGTAGAAGTACATCCTGGCAGTATCCGAGATGAACATGTCCTCGCCCTCACCCATATCGTTGTCCAGGCAGGGGGCGTAGACAGGCTGCAGGAGGTTGAATATGCGCTCATACTCGGCGAATGTGAAGAGCTCGTGTTCCGGCTTCATGAACTCGGCCAGGTAGTACTCGTACGTCTGCCGGTACTCGCTGATCTGGAACATCTTCTCGGCCAGGGGATAGTCGAAGCTGGCGTACTCGTCCAGCATCTCATCGGGTATCCCGGGAGCCATGAGTTCAAGGAGCTCCCGGTTGTGGTTTCCCCAGTCGTAGATGCCGATGTGGAACGTGTCAAACAGCCTGAAACCCTCGCCCAGCATCATATCGAGGTCCACCGGGAAGTACTCTATCTTGCCGTCGTTATTGAAGTAGAGATAGTAGTTGTTGCCTATCGACCAGTGGTCGTCCCATTTGCCGAGGAGCACGTTCATCGCCAGGTTTCGCAGGAAGAGGTCCACCTCGAAATTGGCGTCCAGGTAGTCCTTGAAGGCCGTGCCGCTGAGCGTGTTGAGGTTACTTATGAAGTCAAGGAGCACCGTGTGGTCGGGGTTGTCAGTATTTCGCTTGAGGTCATAGGTCGGGCGGTAGTGTGACTGCCAGTCCTTCACCCCGATAATGCGCGGGTCCTGCGCAAACGGGTGCTGATGGTTGTCAGGGTCATCAATCGGGCCCAGGTTGGCCGGGCCTGAATCGGCCCACAGGCACTTGTAGAGATTGCCGTCGTTGGCCGCACTCCCGTACCTCTTGGTCAGGAAAGACTTGTCCACCTGCTCAACAATGGTGTAGATGCCGAAGTAGTGCTTTTGCCCCCCGATGGTTATCCACAGCCTCCCCGAGCCGACCCTGGGACAATTCACTCCGGCACGCCGCATCATCTCGTACCCATAAAGCTCCCTCATCTGGGAAGTATCCCATAATGTACTGACGACCGCATTATGGGTGTTCATCCTGAGTTCGAGCTCGCGCAGCTTGGCGAACCGTCTCTGGTTCCGGTTTTCCCATTCCTGTGTGCCTTCTTGTTGCTCAAACACCTTGTTGAACTTGATCTTGAAGTGGGCTTTGTGGAGCTCACCGTACTCGTCCTGCGGGTATGGTCGGTTGATGTGCCCCTTTGTGCGGAAGCCTACTTCCTCAATCACCGCGTTACCTGCCAGCCCACCGTAGATAAACGTGGCCTTGCGGTAGTTGCCCGTCAGTGGCAGACCGGAAGGGTCATCCTCGGCATAATCCTGCATGTCTTGTATCAAGCCATCCCATTCGTTTTGGGAAATTACTATTTCGATATCGTGCAGGTTGCCCAGGGTGAAAAGCGCCTCGTAGCCCTCCGGACTGTACTTGATGGTTTCCTCGTCGGGCGGCTCGCCGCCGTTCCCAGGACTACAGGCAACCAGCCCGGCCGCTACTATGGCAGCCACCAGGATTAAAACCAGAACAAATGATAGACGCACCGTCACATACACCACACAAGATTTTGAGGATAGTATGTCATAATTCATCAAGCATAGCAAAAAGACGGTGTATTGCAGGTCCTTATCAAAGGATGCTTGACAACAACGCATGTCTCTGAGCTTGTCTGAAAAGACGCTGAGATGATAGTTCCCTGCACGGTATAGGTAACGGGAACGGTATCCTCAATTGATTTGTAAAGGGATTTGCCATCTGCCGTAACTGCCATACAGCCACTTGTAGTAGCAAGTCCATCAGTAGAAGAGTGTTCAGCAATGTCATTCTGAGGAGTCTCGATAAATCATGACGACGAAGAATCTCGAGGCACAGTCCTGAGTTATTTGAAGGATTCTTCGCGGAGTTTACCCTGAACGGATGTAGATTCTTCGCTTCGCTTAGAGTGGCAAAGGAATGCTATTAAACAGTCTCGTTTGACGGTGCTTGGCGGACTTCCCTCCTATGTAGTATGATTGCCCTACTTTGATTAACTTCAGGAGCCGCCTTTGGTTTGGTTGAAGTTCGTTCTTTGTCTGGTCATTATCTTATTTGCCGGAACGAAGCTAGCTCAGTATGGGGATGCTATCGCCGAGAAGACGGGCTTGGGGCGGATATGGGTAGGGCTGGTGCTTATTGCTGCTATTACCACCATGCCGGAACTGGTCACTTCAGTCAGTTCTGTAGCACTGGTTCACTCGGCTGATTTAGCTCTGGGCACGCTTCTGGGAAGTTGCTGTTTCAATCTCTCTATCCTGGCTTTACTGGATATTCTCCACTCGCGTACCCCGGTTTTATCCGTGGCAAGCCCGAGGCATGTGGCAACGGCTGGCTGGGGAGCATTGCTCATTGCCATTGCTGCCGCAGGCATAATCGCCGGTGGCAGGTTTTCCTTTTTAGCCTCGGGCTGGGTGGGCATCCCAAGTATTGTTATTATTATACTGTATTTGCTGGGAATGTGGTGGATATTCCGCCGCGAACGTAAACAGCGATCGTATGATGCTCCAACTACCTCCCCCCAATATGATAAGTTTACTACAAGAACGGTGTACGTCAGGTTTGCTCTGGCGGCAGCAGCAATAATTGCTGCTGGAATATGGCTGTCGTTTATTGGCGATGAAATCAGTGAGGCTACCGGTTGGGGCGGCACCTTTGTCGGGACTTTATTTCTGGCGATTACCACCTCGGCACCGGAGTTAGTGGTTGCTGTTAGTGCCCTCCGTCTGGGTGCCGTAGATTTGGCAGTGGCTGATATATTAGGCGCCAATATGCTCGATATTGCTATAATTGCCCCGATTGACCTTGCCCATGGTCAAGGATTTATTCTTTCCTCAGTATCAAGTGGTCATCTTATTATTGCCTCCGTGGCAGTGATGATGAGCCTTCTGGTTATTGCCGGGCTGAGGTTTCGGCAAAACCGTAAAATTTTTCGGGTAGCTAGCTGGTATGCCCCTGCCTTAATCATGCTCTATATTCTTGGTGCTTATCTCTTATTTACATCAAGCACGGGTTTGTGATAAATTGTGGCACACTAAATGTCTGCTTTTTGAGATAAAGTAAAGCGTAGCCCCTGTAGCTCAGAGGATAGAGCGCTGGCCTCCGGAGCCAGGTGCAAGGGTTCGAGTCCCTTCAGGGGCAATTTGTAATTAGGAGGTTTTACATTATGGCTGAGCTTCTTGAAGTAAGATGGCATGGCAGAGGAGGGCTGGGAGCGGTGACTTCGGCGGAGCTAGTTGCCCGCGCTGCTATAAGCGAAGGAAGATATGCTCAGTCGTTCCCTAGCTTTGGGCCTGAAAGGAGGGGAGCACCTGTCCTTGCTTTTCTGAGGATAAGCGATGAATTTATCAGGACCAGGACAGTTATCTATGAACCTGATATAGTGGCTGTGCTCGACCCGGGGTTGTTGCACGCAGTTGACGTGACCTCGGGGCTCAAGGAGAATGGCAAAATCATAATTAATTCCAGAAAATCGCCCGCCGAACTGAAGTCTGAATTTGGCTATAGATGGCCTGTAGCTACAGTTAACGCTACAATAATCGCCAGAGAAACCATCGGTATGCCTATCACCAACACCGCTATGATAGGCGCACTGCTAAAAGTTACTAAGGCAGTCAGGATGGAATCTTTAGTTGAGCAATTGCAGGAGCGCTTTGGGGCGCGGGCTAAGGGAAATATCGAAGCCATGAAAAGAGCTTACAAGGAGACTGTAATAAAGGAGTAAGAAATGACGGAGAAAAGGCTAAAAACGGGACCTGATTTTACCTGGAGAGACATAGAAGTTGGCAATATAGTTACAGAAGTGGGCAGTGCTGCCTTGCGAAGGACAGGTGATTGGAGATCCCAAAGGCCTGTGGTGGATAGGGAAAAATGCAACAAGTGTGGCTTGTGTTGGCTCTATTGTCCTGATGCAGCTGTCGAACTTCTTGAGGATGGGTATTATGAGCCTGATCCTTTTTACTGTAAGGGGTGTGGCATTTGTGCCAGTGTGTGTCCTAAGGAAGCTATAACTATGATAGAGGAGGAAGAAAAATGAGTAAAAGAATAGGGTTAGAGGCCTCACATGCTGCTGCCGAGGCAGCCAGAATGGCTGACGTGGATGTCATTGCTGCTTATCCCATAACACCCCAGACGCACATTCCTGAAAGGCTTGCCGAGATGGTGGCTGATGGTGAACTGAACGCTGCCTATATGCCTGTGGAGTCGGAACATTCGGCCATGAGTGCTTGCCTTGGAGCTGCCGCGGTAGGGGCAAGGACTTTCACTGCTACTGGGGGTCCAGGATTGGAATATATGCACAATGTCTTGTATGTTGCTTCATCCATGCGACTACCAGTGATTATGACGGTGGCCAACCGAGCTTTGTCCGCACCATTGAGTATTTGGGGAGACCACTCCGATGCCATGGGTAGCCGGGACACTGGCTGGATTCAGGTATTCTGCCAGAATAGCCAGGAGGCATTTGACATGACCCTTTGGGCCTTTCGTGTCGGTGAGGCCCCGGGAGTTCTTTTTCCGGTCATGGTTCATTTAGATGGATTTCACCTCACTCATGTAACAGAGCCAGTTATTCTGCCAGAACAAGAAGAAGTGGATAGATTTCTCCCCAGATTTCACTATCCTTTTGTTTTGGATCCCGATAAACCAACAACCCACGGGGCTTTCGGTCCCCCCGACATATATTCGGAGACAAAGATGGCTCAGGAGATGGCCCTCAGGAAATCCAAGACAGTGATAATTCAAGGGTTTGAAGAATTTGGGGATATATTTGGTCGCTATTATCACCCCGTCGAGCCCTATCGAACAGAAGAAGCCAAAACGTTGCTTCTGACCATGGGAAGTTTTAGTGAGACAGCAAAGATTGCCATAGATATAAAACAGAACAAGAGAGAATCTGTCGGGCTTATCAACTTGCGTCTTTGGAGGCCTTTCCCATTAGAGGAACTTCGCCAGGCGGTGAAGAATGCCGAGATTCTTATCGTCTTTGACCGATGTATATCCTTTGGAGGCCCGGGTGGCCCTGTTTCCTCCGAAATCAGGTCAGCCTTGTATAATCACAAGGAGAGGCCGAGGGTTGTGAGTTTTATAGGTGGTTTGGGTGGAAGAGACATGTCGGTAGAAGATTTTGAGTATGTTATTGACCGTGGCAGGGAAGTCGCGGAAAAGGGCTCACAGGAATTATTTGAGACAGTGGGTATAAGGGGCGAAGTAACAGACATAAGGGAGTGAAAATGAAGGAGAAATTCATAAAATTTGGCAAAAATCTTGTGACCACAGAAGAGTTTGTCGCTGAGGGACATAGTTTTTGTAGTGGCTGCGGTGAAGTTCTGGCATTAAGACTCGCCTGCAAAGCTCTGGGAAGGAATGTAATAATTGCCAATGCTACCGGGTGCATAGAAGTCTGCACTTCGCCACTTCCTGTCACCTCGTGGAGGGTTCCCTGGATGCATACGTTGTTTGAGAATGTCGCTGCTACAGTTTCGGGCATAGAAGCAGGGTTAAAGATTTTGAGGGAAAAGGGCAGGATACCTGAGAGGGATATTAAATGTGTGGCTGTAGCTGGAGATGGAGGGACAAGCGATATAGGAATACAAGCTCTATCCGGGGCGTTCGAAAGAAACCACGACTTCTTATATCTCTGTTTTGATAACGAAGCATATATGAATACCGGTATCCAGAGGTCGAGTGCTACACCTTACGGAGCCTCGACTACCACAGCACCTGCAGGCAAGTTTAGCATTGGCCAGACTACCTGGAAGAAGAACATGGCTGAAATTGCTGTCGCTCATAACATACCTTACGTAGCCACAGCATGTCCCAGCTATCCGTTTGATTTGATGAACAAGGTTAAGAAGGGCGGGGAAGTCAAAGGGCCAGCTTATGTCCATATATTCTCTCCTTGCCCCACAGGTTGGAGGCACGCCAGTGATTTAGCCATTGAAATAGGTCGGCTTGCCGTAGAGACAGGCATTTTTCCTCTCTACGAAGTAGAGAATGGCCGGTATAAATTAAATGTTGACCGGTCTAAGCTTAAACCGGTTGAGGAGTATTTAAAGCTACAGGGGCGTTTCCGTCATTTGCTGGGTGAGGAGATAGAGAAGATTCAAGAGCACGTGAACGAGGAATATGCTAAACTCAAGGCAAAGGTAGCGGCTCTTCCGGCTTGAAGATTGACATTGGCTTTAAGGGAGTGGCAAACAAAAACCATGCTATACTGACTATCACTGATGATCCTCCATTGGTGGCACTGGAAGAGGTGGATTAGGAGTTGGGGAAACACGGGGTGTGGCGCAGTGGTTAGCGCGCATGGTTTGGGACCATGAGGTCGGAGGTTCAAATCCTCTCACCCCGACCAGAGTAAACCGCTTCCATTTTGTAGCAGGTTATTTGATTTTGCTCTGGCTTTAGACTGAGATTTGTGTTGGCTATTGGGGGAATTTTTCACCTCCAAATTTTGTAGTGCGACCCTTCAGGGCCGTGCAGCACGAGGCTAAAGCCTTGCACTACGTTTCTAAACACCCGCTGTAGAGACCCAAGAAGGAGCTTATTTACTGACTCTGCGTCCGTCATTGCGAGTCCTCCGCTTAGAGTAAACTCCGTGTGGCAATCCCTTGAGATTGCTTCGTCCCGATAAATCGGGACTCGCAATGACATCGGGGGTTGTTGAACACTACTAAGGAGGATTTTGACAGGGGAAATAATTTTAATTATAATTGTTAGACATGTCTAACAATTTGGGAGGCAGGCAATGGTAAAACAAGAGGCGCAAAGAGACCAGACTGCCAGCATGGAAGACTACCTTGAGGCGATAGCTAAGCTGGGTGGTGCAAGGAAAATCGCAAGAGTAAAGCAGATTAGCGACGTGCTGGGAGTTAGGATGCCGAGTGTTACCTCTGCATTGAAAAAACTCTCGGAGCAGGAGCTTGTGGAGCATGAGAGATACGGCCACATAAAGCTCACTCCCCAAGGTGATAAGGTTGCCCGTGATGTTATTTCCCGCCATGAGGCATTGACACGTTTTTTTGCGCAAGCTCTGGGCATTAACCGAGAAACCGCGGAAGAAGATGCCTGCAAAATTGAGCACGTTATTAGCCCTTTGAGTATGGAGCGGCTGGCAAAATTCGTGGAGTTCATAGGGGCCTGTCCACTGGGAGGGGCTAATTTCCCCAGCAGGTATGAATATTATTTAGAGCATGGAGAGCTCCCTCAAGATTGCTCGAACAAAGGTGTGAAGAAAAAGAAATAAAAACGGCAAATTTTTTTGAAATTGGCAAGTTAAATAAGGCTAACTTATCAAGGAAAGGGAATAAGCTATGAGCATGTATCAAAACGAGCAATTGACCCTGGCCGAGATGAAGACCGGACAGACAGGCACTATGGTTGGAGTTCTAGGAGGACATGGCTTAGTTCAACGTCTGGATGCTTTGGGTATCAGACCAGGGAAGAAGGTGACCAAGATAAGTTCTACGCTATTTCATGGCCCAATCACTCTCAAGGTGGATAGTACCCAGGTGGCTGTTGGTTTTGGCATGGCCAGGAAAATAATAGTCGAAGTAGATAAATATCCATCGCGAGCTTCTTGAGATGATGCGTATCCTGCTTGTGGGTAATCCCAATGTGGGCAAAAGCGCCCTTTGTTCTCGACTGACCGGTACACACATTATCGCTTCCAACTATCCCGGCACCACCGTGGGGTTCACCAAAGGGTATCTGAAGCTGGGAGAGGAGCGAGCTGAGCTTATCGATGTCCCCGGCAACTATACCCTTGAACCGGGTTCTAAGGCGGAAGAAGTAGCTGTGGAGATGCTCAAAGATGGAGACCTAATCATAAATGTTGTTGACGCCACCAATTTGGAGAGAAATCTCAATCTGACCTTGCAGTTGCTGGAGAGACAGACTCCAGTAATAGTTGCCCTCAACATGTGGGATGATACCCGGCATCGGGGTATAAATATCGATGTCGCCAAGCTGGAGGAACTTCTCGGAGTGTCAGTTGTACCCACGGCAGGCGTTACCGGACAGGGAATAGGTGAACTAGTCAGGCGTCTTCCCGAGGCAAAGGTGCCCGAGAACGCTCGTACTTATTCCAATAGTGATGAGCGGTGGGCGAGAGTGGGTGACATCGTGAGCCAGGTGCAGTCGTTGAGCCATCGCCACCACCGTTGGTATGAGAATTTGGAAGATGTCAGTAGTCATCGGGTAGGCGGGATAGTTATCGCCCTGCTGGTCATTTTTGCCACCTTCTGGTTTGTCCGATTCGCTGGCGAGGGAATAACTGGCTATGTAGCAGAGCCCCTCTTTGAATGGCTGTGGACCCCGTTGCTAATGAAACTGAGCCTTGCTTTAGGACCAGAGAGTTTGTGGCACAGCGTCTTGATAGGTAACCTTATTGGAGGAGAAATTGACTATTTTCAGTCCTTCGGTTTGCTCAGCACTGGATTTTACATCCCCCTTGCTGCGGTGTTGCCGTATATCGTCGCCTTTTACCTGGTATTAGGAATACTGGAAGATGTTGGTTACCTGCCCCGCCTGGCGATATTGATGGACACCATAATGCACCGGTTGGGACTACACGGGTATGCCATCATCCCCACTATTCTGGGCTTTGGATGTAATGTGCCTGCGGTTATGGCAACCCGTATTTTGGAGAGCCGCAAACAAAGGTAGCAGTAATTGATACTGCTGTACGTCGAAATTGAGAAGATA
>JAUVXS010000008.1 GCA_030603485.1 Dehalococcoidia bacterium | reverse complement strand
ATGATCTCCATGTTCATAACCATGTTTAAAGATTTCGATACCATTCCCGCCATCTTAAGAATTCTTGTGTTCGCCATACCTTTTTCCCACCCCATGATGGCTATGCGGGCTCTTATGCTGGATAATTATTCGCTGGTAATCGGCGGTATTGCCTATACAGCAGTTTTCACCGTAATAATGATAGCGGTGGCGGTTCGCATTTTCAATTCGGACAGGTTGCTGACCGGAAGTGTTCGAAAAAGGCTAGCTCTGCGAAAACTGGTGTGGGGATTGCGGCGGTAATAAATTAGCCGGCACAAAAACAACTTTCCCGTGCACTAAGTTGCGTTGAAGTCCGGGGGTGTTTGGGTAAATTCCTGATTATGAAGAGACTCCAGAAAGAACTTTTTTAAAACAACTGACCGCCAGTGTTGCGGGATAGCTGCTGAGGGTTCTCAAGAGCAATGAGATAGAAGTGGGTTCATATGATAACTATAGACGGCGCAGCTAAGTCGGGAAGTGGAACCATAGTCCGCTATTCTGTGGCGCTGGCTAGCCTGCTGGGTAAGGAAATAAGGATAGAAAATATCAGGGCCGGGAGGGATAAGCCAGGGCTGAGGGCGCAGCATCTTAAAGTGGTGCAGGCCTGCCAGGAGATGTGCCGTGGGGTGGTGGACAATGCTGCGGTGGGTTCTAAGAAGATTACCTACACACCCGGAGGTAGGTTCAATGGAGGAGAGTACAGCTGGGATATAGGGACGGCGGGCTCAACCATCATGATGGCCCAGACGCTTTTGCCTCTGGCTTGCTTTGCCCGAAAGCCCTCCAAATTCAGGCTGGAAGGCGGGCTGTTTCAGGATTTTGCCCCTTCGGCTTATCATATGAAGTTTGTTTTGCTTCGGTTTCTAAAGCGGATGGGTGTCCGGGCTGAACTTGACATAATCCGTCCTGGCTATGTGCCAAGAGGCGGTGGGATTATGGAAGTTAGAGTTGAGCCGGCGGGGAAATTGAAGCCGTTAAATCTTACCGAGCAGGGGGAGATTTTCAGTGTCAAAGGCATAGCGCTTTCCTCGCATTTGAAAGAAAAGAGGGTAAGCCAGAGGATGGCAGCGGAATGCCAGAGGGTATTAAGCTCTTATGGGTATAAGGCAGAAATTGAGAAAATCGAGGACGAAAGCTCCCTTCAAGAAGGAGCAGCCCTGGCAATATATGCCGAGACGAGCCTGGGTAACCGGATGGGTTCTGACAGAGCAGGGAGGCCAGGCAGAAGCTCGGAATCCATAGGAAGGTATGTGGTTGAGAGGTTTATAGAAGATGTTAAAACTAGCGCCGCAGTTGATAGATATATCGCAGATCAACTTATAATCTATGCCGGCTTAGCCGAGGGAGTTACCAGATATTCAGTTCCTGGCATTACAGAACATGTGGGGACAAACCTGTGGCTTATCGAAGAATTTCTTGGCGCCAGAACAAAAATAGATGGCAATCTGATAGAGATAGAGGGGATTGGCTTTGCCTGAAGAATGTTTGCGGTGAGAGAGTCTTTACATCACTCTCTTTAGCCTGGGGTTGGGGGTGATGCCGGGCATTCTGCCTCTTTTGGCGATGGGTTTGCCTTCTATTTCGTGAAGGTCAGCGGTAAAGTCAATGGGCCTGGCATTGCTGATATAGCTACCAACAGCGAAAATATCCACAAGTGCCCCTTCATCGATAAAATATCTAATTCGTTCCGGGTCAAGTCCACCGCTAGCGACTATTTTCACGTCATTAAATCCCTCGAGGTCCAACCAGGCTCTAACTTCTTTGACCAAGCCAGCAGTAACCCGACCTCTTTCTGAAGGTGTATCTAATCTTACACCTTGTAACTTTCCTTGCATCGCTTTGGCCACAGTTACACTTTCTCTGACCTCATCCTCAAAAGTATCCACCAGAGCAATGCGTGGCACTTCGGAAGGCATATGCTTGTCGAAAGCAAGAGTGGCCTTAGCAGTGCTGTCCATAATAATGATGAGGGCGTGGGGAATAGTCCCTGTGGGTTGGATGTCGGCAAGTTTTGCTCCAGCAATACTGGCGCAGCCAGTGCAGCCTCCAACTATAGCGGAGTATTCCATAATGCCGACCACTGATGGGTGGACATGGCGGGCCCCAAAGCTGATGACAGGAATGCTTCGGGCAGCATCAACGCATTCTCGGGCAGCGGTGGACCAGCCGCTGCAATGGGAGAGTATGCCTAGATAAGCTGTTTCATAAGTTCCGTAGCTTTGATAAGGGGCTTTTATGCGCAGGACTACTTCTTTTCTGTCGAAAGGCTCGCCTTGAGATAATGCCCATACCTCACAATTATCCGTAGGAAGGACTTTGGCGAGCAAAGATTTAACTTCTTCTATGCCGCACAAGATACCAGCTCGGCGAGGAAATACCTCCATGGTTGCCATTGGGTTAATCCCCTTTTTCTTGAGTATTTCCACAGTCCGAGGGAAATAGATATCGGCAGTCTCTCCACTCAACCATGAATCGGGAATTTCGAAACGAGGTGGAGAAATCCTAACTAAGGGTGTTACAAGCTTGGCTCCCAGCACCCTTTCCATATAGTCCAGGGCGAAGAAGTGAGCTTTTTTATCGAAGGAAGCAACACAATCAACGGGTACTTCAACTTCATAGCCTCGGTTTCTGGCATCAATTACTGCATTCAGAACACAAATATGGGTGGTTACGCCACAGACGGCTATGGTCTCGGGGTTGATTGCCTTCAGTCTCTTGTCTAAAGGGGTGTTGTAGAAACCGCTAAATGTTCTTTTGGGTATTATTTCACCGGGATATTGCAAAAGCTCGGGTATGAGTTCAGCTTCCTCAGTACCTTCAATGCAATGGGGCGGGAACATTCTGAATTCCGGGTCGTTGGGTATATGGTGGTCACATAAATAGAAGATTTTCGAGCCCTGCTCTAACTCACGCTTCAGTAATTTCTGGATATTGGGTATGATACTACGGGCCTCGATGCCGCAATAAAGTGGATAACCTTCCTCGAGAAAGCCACGTAACATATCCGATACAATGACTACTTTAGCCATGGCATCACAAATGATTGGGCTCTGGTCTATAGCTTTTCTGCAGGGAGGCAATGTAATCTTCTAACAAGGAAGCTGCTTTCGTGCTATCCTCCCTCCTTAAAGTCTCCAAAGTATTTTGGAGCATATATAGTTCGCTGTCTAGCTGTGATGTCAAATTGCAGATGTTCCTACAGCACGAACTCCACTCCGCCCTTGCCAGATGGGATTCCTTGATATCTATCATATTTTCCAGATCGGCAATACACTCCGCCCTTTTTTCTGGATCAGCTATTTTCTCTCTAAGTGACATAACGCTGTGCATAGATTGGTTGCTAATTATTAACATTTCTCAGCTCCTTCACTTCTCTGATAGTTCTCAGCCAACAGCTCTTGGTCAGTGTCTAAAATGGCGAATACCGGTAAATACCATGGCAACATTATACTTATCTGCCAGCTCAATTACCTCTTTATCTCTCACCGAGCCACCAGGCTGGATAATGGCGGTAACTCCGTGCTTGATTGCTAATTCCGGGCCATCGGCAAAGGGAAAGAAAGCATCTGAGGCAAGGACACTGTCTTTAGCTCGGTCACCAGCTCTTTTTAGAGCTAGCTCAACGCTTACTACCCGGCTTGGCTGTCCGGCGCCCATGCCTAACAATGTTTTGTCCTTGGCGACAACTATGGCGTTAGATTTTATGCCTTTAACTGCCTTCCAGGCAAAGAGCAGGTCTGATAACTCTGCCTCGCTTGGTTGGCGCCTGGTAACCACGCGAGGTATAAGTTCGGATGCGGTTAGAGTGTCCGGCATCTGGGCCAGAAGGCCGCCTCTGACACGGCGAAAATCGTGATATGGTTCGGAGGACGAAGGATGATAAGGGATAGCTTTAGCAAGGCGCAGGCTTTCTTTTCGTCTTAGCAATTCCAGAGCCTCCTTCTGGTATTCCGGAGCAATAACAGCGTCGTAATGGCTCTTATCTACCTCTTGAGCAGTAGCTAAGTCGATAATCCGGTTGCTGGCAACTATGCCTCCAAAGGCAGCTACAGGGTCGCCAGTTAAAGCTCGTCGATAAGCCTCGGCTAAATCATCATGGGAGGCAAGTCCGCAGGAATTAGTGTGCTTCATTATGGCAATGGTGGGAGAACTAAAATCGCTCAACGCGTTTAAAGCAGCATCCAAATCGAGAAGGTTATTGAAGGAAATTTCGGGTCCGCTAAGCTGTTCCAGGGATGCCAGGCCATCTTGCCTTTGTTTTACATTTTGTTCAAGGTAAAGGGCAGCTTGCTGATGGGGATTCTCACCATAGCGAAGGCTACGAGCCTTTTTTAAGGCTATGGTAATCTCTTCGGGAAAGGCTTCCTCATTAAGGTATTGAGCGATGGCTGTATCATAAAGGGCAACATGCTGGAAGGCTTTCTGGGCTAACCTCTTCCTATATTCTGAATCTATATTGCCCTGGCGCAGCTTTTGCAGGATTGTATCGTAATCCCCGGGATTGACTACTACCAGGACGGAGGGGAAATTTTTGGCTGCGGACCGAAGCATGCTTGGTCCGCCAATATCGATGTTCTCTAGTGCCGCGTCTAAGGAAACCCCGGGCTTGCTCACCGTTTCCACAAAGGGATAGAGGTTGACCACCACCATATCAATGGGCTCAATGCGATTCTGGGTTAGCTCGGATAGATGCTGGGGAAGGTCACGTCGGGCTAAGATGCCTCCATGCACTGCGGGATGCAAGGTCTTCACCCGGCCATCGAGGATCTCAGGAAAGCCAGTGAGCTCCGAGACGCTATGTATTTTTACTCCAGCAGTCTCCAAAGACTTCTTGGTTCCACCGGTGCTGAATATCTCAATACCCAGGTCTTTTAGACCTCGGGCAAAGTCAACCACGCCTGATTTATCCGAAACACTAATTATGGCGCGCATAGAACCTCCTTCAGTTTATTACTACTCTTTCCTCATCTGCTCTCTTAATTATCTCGCCGATAGCTTTAGCCTGGGGCAGGATACTGACAATCTTGGCTACCTGCTGGGGTGAACAAACAATGGCCATACCTATCCCCATGTTAAACACTCGATACATTTCCGCTTCTTTTATATCGCCGTTTTCCTGGAGAAGTTTGAAAATTGGCAGAATATCCCAGGAATGCTTTTTCAGGTGGGCAGCGACTCCCTCAGGCAAGATGCGAGGTATATTACCCGCAAAGCCACCACCGGTAATATGAGCTATACCTTTGATTAGGGGCAAGGCTGGCTTAAGTTGCGGATAGTAGCAACGATGGACCTGGATCAGTTCTTCACCGAGGCTCCTTCCCAATTCAGGATAAAATTTGTTTAAGCACGAAGGGTTGGCATCTATGCCAAAGACTTTTCGCGCCAATGAATAACCGTTGGTATGTAAGCCGGAAGAAGGCAGGCCAAGGATTACATCATCTGGAACAATGGAACTGCCGTCGATGATATTCTTTTTTTCCACCACTCCAACAATGAAACCTACCAGGTCATAGCTTTTCCGGGAGTATATGCCGGGCATCTCGGCGGTTTCACCACCAATTAACGAACAACGAACTTCTCGGCAGGCCTGGACTATACCAGAAATGACGGCTTCTATTTGTTCAGGCCTAAGTTTGCCCATGGCAATATAGTCGAGGAAGAAAAGGGGCTCGGCGCCACAACAAAGGATATCGTTCACGCAGTGGTTGACGATGTCCATGCCCACGGTATCGTTTTTGTTCAGGAGCGAAGCTATCTTGAGCTTGGTGCCTACTCCGTCAGTGCTGGAGACTAAAACCGGCTCACGATATCCTTTGAGCTGAAACATGCTGCCGAAGAATTTTGAGCCAATGACTTCAGGGCGGAAAGTAGTTTGAGCTTGCTGGGCAATGATTTTCTTTACTTTGTCGGCAAGAGAGATGTCTACACCAGCGAGGGCATAAGCCTCCTTAGTGGTCGATTTCAATTAGGTCCTCCTGGTGAAGTGCCTCCAAAGCCAGTTTGTCCATTTCTATTTGGACCGGAATGGGGTATGCTCCGGTAAAACAAGCAAGGCAGAAAATATCTCTGGGCAGGTCCACAGCCCGAATCAAGCCATCAAGGCTAAGGTATCCCAGCGAATCAACACCAAGGTGCTCCCTGATTTCCGGGACAGTTTTCCTTGCGGCGATGAGCTCCCATCTAGATGCCATATCCACCCCAAAGAAGCAGGGGTAACGGATAGGAGGGGCACAGATACGGAGGTGAACCTCTGCGGCACCTGCTTTTTTGAGCAGACCAACCACATGGGGAGTAGTGGTACCACGAACAATACTGTCATCGACGACTACTAACTTCTTCCCAGCAATTGTGCGGGAAAGGGGGTTGAATTTTAGTTGGACGCCAAGCTCCCGAAGCCTTTGGTCAGGTTCAATAAAGGTACGTCCTACATAGCGGTTTTTTAGCAGGCCTTCGCAATACGGGATGCCTGAGGCATTAGAATAGCCAATGCCGGCAGCAGTAGCTGAATCAGGAACACCCATGGCGAAGTCAGCATCAACAGGATATTCTTCAGCCAATATTCTACCCATAGCTTCCCTTGTCGGGTAGAGTAGTTTGCCGTGGATGATGCTGTCGGGACGTGCGAAATAAATGTATTCAAAGATGCATAAAGCTTTTTGACCATCTTCGTTCTTGGAACTCTTCATTCCATGGCTATCGATGACTACTATTTCCCCGGGTTCGATTTCCCTTATGAATTGGGCACCTATATGGTCTAAGGCGCAACTTTCCGAGGCGATGCTCCATCCGCTGTCAATGGCTCCGAGACAAAGAGGACGAACACCGAAGGGGTCACGAACCCCGATCAGTTCATTTTCAGTTAAGATTACCAAGGAATAAGCTCCTTGGAGGCGGTGCATGGCGTGTTCTATTTTTTGCTGCCAATTCTGGCCAGGGGAGGCCAAAATCAGGTTGGCAATGACTTCGGAATCAACACTAGTGTGAAAATCATAGCCACGCTCCTGGAGTTCATCACGGAGCAGTTTGGCGTTGATGATATTGCCATTATGTGCCAGGGCAATGGTCAAACCTTCTGATTTCGCTATAATGGGCTGGGCATTCATGGGTTTGCTTGAGCCCGTAGTAGAGTAGCGGTTATGCCCGATACTAATATGTCCTGTGAGCAAAGCGAGGTCAGTTTCCGTGAATACCTGGGAGACTAATCCCATGCCGGCATGTATTCTTATTCCATTGCCATCAGTGACAGCGATGCCGGCACTTTCTTGACCACGATGTTGTAAAGCAAAGAGGGCAAAAAAAGCCGCCTGAGCTACATTTATGCTTGAGGCATAAACTCCAAAAACGCCGCAACTTTCATGCATAAAAAGTTGGATTTACCAGACAATTGTAATACATCTCGATAATTTGGTCAATTTCTATACAAGATTTTTTTGTCGTGATATGATATACGACATTACTAATTTAGGGAGTCTATAACAATGGACAAAGAAAGAAAAAGGGAAATCATAAGCCAATTTAGACTTAAGGAAAATGATAGTGGGTCTGTCGAGATTCAGGTGGCTGTGCTTACCGAGAGGATAAATCGATTAACGGAGCATCTTAAGTTATATCCCCAGGATCGACACTCCCGACATGCGCTTCATGGGGTGATAGGGAGGAGGAGGCGTTTTTTGGGCTACTTAAACAGGACAGCACCCGAACAGCATCATTCTCTTATTGCCAGATTGGGTTTGAAGGAATAGTATGTCTGATATTTCTGAGTGTTCAGTAGGTGGCAGGGCGCTTAGCATTCAAGTCGGGAAATTCGCTCAGCAAGCCAATGGTGCTGTTGCTGTTCAGTATGGTAACACGCTTGTCATGGTTACTGCCTGTGTAAGCTCTGAGCCCCGAGAGGGAATTGATTTTATACCCCTAACAGTGGATTATGAAGAAAGGCTCTATGCCGCGGGTAAAATACCGGGCAGCTTCATAAGGCGAGAAGGACGTCCTACACAGGAAGCAGTTATAACCAGTCGGCTCATCGATCGCTCCCTTCGCCCTCTTCTTTCCAAGGAGTTTAATTATGATGTTCAAGTTGTGGCGATAGTGTTATCTGTTGACCAGGAAAATGACCCGGACATTTGCGCCCTTATTGGCGCTTCAGCAGCCTTGACATTATCGGATATCCCGTTCTTTGGTCCTATATCAGCAGTACACGTTGGGTACATAGATGATACTTTAGTTGTGAATCCCATCCTGTCCCAAATGGAAAATAGCTTGCTTGACCTGATTGTTGCTAGCAATAAAGAAAGCATCGTAATGGTGGAAGCAGGTGCCAAAGAAGTTTCCGAAGAAATATTGATAGAGGGAATCAAGTTGGGACACGAGGCAAATCAGGAAGTAATCAAGGTTCAAGAAGAGCTACAGCGAAGCTATGGCAAAGCCAAGGTGCAAGTTGAACATAAGGAACTTGCTCCTGAGCTTTCATCTCAAATCCCGTCCATACTTGGTGAAAAATTAAGCAAGGTTCTAGAGGAACCCGAGAAACTGCAAAGGGAGAAGGCTTTAAAGGTCATCAAAGAAGAAACAAGAGACAAATTGGTGGATTCTTTTTCTGAAGATGAAATCAATTTTGCTTTTGAAATCCAGCTTAGAGCTGCGGTGAGGGAAAAAATACTGCAATCGCAGCGACATTTGGACGGCCGTCAAGCTAAAGAAATTCGTCCTATTAGCTGTGAAGTTGGCATCCTTCCTCGCACCCATGGCTCAGGATTATTTGCTCGTGGGGAAACACAGGTGTTGACTATTGCCACTTTGGGGTCTACAAAAAGGGAGCAGTTGTTGGATGGCTTAGGATTAGAGGAAACTAAACGATTCATGCATCACTATAATTTTCCTCCCTTTTCTACCGGGGAAGTGAAACGAATAGGAACAACAGGGAGGCGAGAAATCGGGCATGGCGCTCTCGTGGAACGGGCTATTGCGCCAGTTCTGCCATCGGAGGATGATTTTCCTTACGCTATGCGTCTGGTTTCCGAGGTACTTAGTTCTTACGGAAGCACATCCATGGCTAGCGCTTGTGCTTCGACCCTCTCCTTGATGGATGCCGGTGTACCTATCAAGGCGCCTGTGGCCGGGATAGCCATGGGTCTAGTTACCGGAAATGATAAGGACTATGTTGTTCTGACTGACATTGTGGGTATGGAAGATGCCTATGGGGACATGGATTTCAAAGCTGCTGGGACAGCTCGTGGGCTCACAGCTTTGCAGCTTGATATCAAGCTGCGAGGGGTAGATTATGGCATCCTGGCTGAAGCCTTAAGTCAGGCTCGCGAAGCAAGGTTGGAAATACTAGGGAAAATGAGTCTAACTATTAGTGCTAGTCGCTCTGAACTGAGTCCTTATGCTCCCAGGATGTATGAAATAACGATCGATCAAGGTAAGATTGGGGCCGTCATTGGTCCTGGGGGCAAGGTCATAAGGTCTATTATAGACGAAACCAAGACAACTATAGATATAAATAACGATGGTAGGGTTATCGTTGGCTCTTCAAACGAGGAGGCTGCCCAGAAAGCAATCAAAATAATAGAGAATTTAACCAAGGAAGTAGAGCAAGGAGAGATTTACACTGGAAAAGTAACCAGGCTGTTCAATTTCGGTGCCATGGTAGAAATTCTGCCGGGTAAGGAGGGCCTCATCCATATCAGCGAGCTTGCTGACTACCATGTACCTCAAGTCGAAGATGTGGTTAAAGTGGGTGATGAGGTAATGGTGAAAGTCATTGGAATCGACAATTCTGGCAGGATAAATCTATCGCGCAAAGCAGTATTGGAAGGACCTTCCCGTCTCCCTGGTGCTGGAATTAGGAATTCCTCGGCTCCAAATGAACGTCAGAGAAAATTTGTTCCCCCACGTGGTAGGGGTGAACAACATGGCGACCGTAGCAAATAGATTGCTTTACTAGCAAGGGGTAATGAAGAAGGAGGACTATCCTTGATAGAACCCATAAGAGTAGTTATTAATGGCGCTTTAGGCAGGATGGGGCAAGAGATAACTAAAGCTGTGGTTTGCGAGCCCGGATTAAGGGTAGTGGGTGCTGTGGAAAACGAAGTAACTCAGCAATATCTTCCTTTTGCTGAGGCTTCCGAACTAATACCTTTTTCTTCAGATTTAGCCGCGCTTTTAAGGAGCTGCGACGCTGATGTGGTGGTAGATTTCACTAATGCCGAAGTTTCTATAGCAGCCGCTCGCATTGCTGTTAAACAGAAAGTTAACATGGTTATAGGCACAACAGGCCTTTCTGAGGAAGATTTGGCGGAAATTGAACAATTATGCCAGACCTATAAGGTAGGGGCTGTAGTGGCACCCAACTTTTCTCTAGGGGCTGCACTTATGATACATCTATCAAGATTTGCTGCTAAGTTCTTCAACCACGCTGAAATTATCGAAATGCATCATGATAAAAAGGCTGATGCTCCTTCAGGGACTGCTATAGCTACAGCCAGAGCGATGTCACAAACGCATGGTAAACCATTCATTCATCCTGAATTTACACGTGAAGTACTCAGTAATACTAGAGGAGGACAGATAGATGGCATAGCTATCCATAGCTTGAGGTTGCCGGGATTTATGGCTGGGCAAGAAGTTGTATTTAGCGGAGCAGGTGAAACTTTAAGCCTACGTCACAATATCATAAGTCGGGAGTGTTTCATGCCTGGCGTTATTCTGGCAATAAAGGAAGTGACAAATCGCAAGGGGCTAACTTACGGGTTGGATACCTTGCTAAAGCTGTAGGAAAGGCCATGAAAAGATACAATGTAGCTATTGTGGGCGTTAGCGAGATTGTAGGGCAAGAAATTATTAAGGTACTTGAGCAACGTAAATTCCCCGTAGCTTCCATACAATTACTATCCCCTGAGTATTCTTCTGGGGTGAAACTCCCCTTTAAGCATCACAGAATTGAAGTTAGAGAAGCACAGCCAGAGGCATTTCGCGATGTTGATATTGCTTTTTTCTCTGCCGGTACTGATGTCAGTCGGAGGTTATCGCCTTTGGCTGTTGAAGCTGGAGCAGTGGTCATTGACAATAGTACTGCTTTCAGAATGAACTCTGGAGTGCCTCTGGTAGTTCCAGAGGTCAATCCTGAGGATATAGAAGGGCATAAGGGGATAATCGCCAGTCCGAATTGCTCCACAATCCAAATGGTGGTAGCGCTTCATCCTTTGCACAGGATCAATCCCATAAAGAGAATTGTAGTGAGCACTTACGAGTCAGTATCAAGTAGTGGCGGTGCTGCCCTGAAAGAACTGACAAATCAAGCACGGTTAGTTTTGGAAGGGCGACGTATTTGTCCTCACGTCTATTCTCATCAGATAGCCTTTAACGTACTGCCAGAAATCGGTGTCTTTTTGGATAATGGATATACTAAAGAAGAACAGAGGATGGTGGAAGAAACACGGAAGATACTGCATACTGAAGACATAGCTATTTCGGCTACTCGCGTCTTGGTTCATGTTTACTTTGGGCATAGTGAATCAGTTAATGTAGAATTCAGTTCGCCCATCACCGCTGAAGAAGCAAGGAGGATTCTGGCTCAAGTTCCTGGGGTCAGGGTACTGGATGACCCCACCGTCAGTTTTTACCCTCAACCCTGGGCTGCTAGTGGGTCGGATCATGTATTTGTGGGCAGAATTAGAAAGGATATTTCGCATCCCGATGGACTTGTTATGTGGATAGTGGCTGATAATCTGCGTAAAGGGGCAGCGCTAAATGCTGTACAAATTGCTGAGGAGGGGATAGAGAGGGGTTGGATAAGCCTTAAGAAGAGTTTAGCTAGTTTGTAGTGAATAAGTCAGGGGGCTCCACGAACTCTCCGAGTTTTTTGGGTAAAAATAGGCTGGATCGTTTATTAACAGCGATGGTTACACCTCTTGATGCTCAGGGCGAGGTTGACTATCAACAAGCTAGGAGATTGGCACTATCTTTACTGGATTCGGGTAGTGATGGGGTGATGATCTCGGGCACCACTGGCGAGTCTCCTACTCTGAGCAGGGAAGAGAAACTACGGCTTTTCGCTGAAACGAAATCAGCTTTGGGTAACCGTGGAACAGTAGTAGCTGGCACAGGCAGCTATAATACAAAAGAAAGCCAAGAATTAACTAAGGAAGCGGAGAGAACTGGTGTCGATGCTTGTCTTTTGGTAGTTCCCTATTATAATCGGCCAACCCAGCAAGGCTTGTGGGAGCATTTTAGAGCCATTGCCCAGAGTACTACCTTACCTTGCATCCTCTATAATGTGCCATCACGTACGATTACTAACCTTGCTGCCGATACAGTGATCAAGCTGAGCCAGATTGATAATATTGTGGGCGTGAAGGAAGCCAGTGGCAATCTTGAGCAGATAGCCGAGATTATTCATAAAACAAAAGAGAATTTCTTAATATACAGCGGCAATGACAGTGATACTTTCCCCATACTAGCTTTGGGTGGTTATGGTGTGATTAGCGTCGCTTCTCACCTGGTAGGAATCCAGATAAAGGAGATGGTGGAGAAATTCCTCGACGGCCAGGTTCAAGAAGCAGCCGAGATTCATCGATACTTGTTACCTCTGGTAAATGCACTGTTCATCGTTGCCAATCCTATGCCTGTCAAATGGGCTCTGAATTATGTAGGCTTTTCAGTGGGTAAACCGCGCTTGCCTCTAATTGAGCCCGATGAAAAATCAACTAATCTCATACAAGCGACACTAAAGAACTATAGGATAGATTTGCCTATCCCCAAGAGCTGACGGTTATCAACTGAACCGATCACTTTGTCTCGATTCATAGAGCTTTCCTGGCTTATGCATCTGTTAATAAGCAACCAGTGTATCAAGGCAGAGTGCTCGGTTTAACCAAGATAATCTGCCTCCTCTTTGGTCCTACGGAAACAATGTTGATGGGGCAGGTAAGGAGGTCTTCAAGCCGGGACATATAATTGCGAGCTCCCACCGGCAGCTTTTCAAAATTTCGAATTCCACTGATTGATTCTTGCCAGCCGTCCAATTCTTCGTAGATAGGTTGGCATTTTTCCAATATGGCTATATCGCTAGGGAAAGAAGTCAGAACCTCATCATTAAATTTGTAAGCGGTGCATATTTTAATTGAAGGGAAACTATCGTAGATATCGAGGTGAGTTAGAGCTATATCACTAAGGCCATTTATTTGAACGCTGAAGCGAGCCGCCACAACATCAAACCAACCGCATCTTCGTGGCCTTCCTGTGGTAGCACCATACTCATGGGCCTTCTTTCGTATTAAGTCACCAATTTCGTCCTTGAGCTCTGTGGGCATGGGTCCGGCCCCGACTCTGGTGCTATATGCTTTAAATATGCCCATCACACGATCGATTTCCCGTGGGCCCAGGCCTGTCCCAATACAGCTTGCCCCGGCCAACGGTGAAGAAGAGGTCACATAGGGATAGGTGCCAAAGTCAGGGTCAAGCAAAGCTCCTTGGGCACCTTCTAATAAAACAAACGCTCCTTTTATCGCCGCTTCGCGAATTATGGAACCAGTTTCCCGGATAAAAGGAGCTAGCTGCTCTCCATAATGACAGTATTGGTCATAGATTTCCTCCAACGATAGGGGTGAGACCCGGTACACTTTTTTCAAGATAGCATTCTTAAGCTCAAGAGCTGCGCTCAAGCGGCTCCAAAATATATCCTTATCTAATAAATCTCCTGTACGAATTCCCAAACGAGCGACCTTATCGGCAAAAACAGGACCAATTCCCCTGCGTGTAGTACCCAACGCTCCTTTGTTTCGCCTTTCCTCTTCCAAGCCGTCAAGAAGAATATGATAGGGCATGATCAGGTGAGCACGGTCACTAATAAGAAGACGACCTGTATCGACACCATGATTGTGCAGGTCGTCTATTTCTGTAAGAATCACTGCTGGGTTAATAGCTACGCCATTGCTGATAATGCAAGTTACATTGGGGTAAAAGATGCCTGAAGGGACAAGGTGCAGCTGGAACTCGCCATAAGGGTTGATCACAGTGTGGCCAGCATTATCCCCTCCGGAGAAACGAGCTACTACCTTCGCTTTCTCAGCTAAGAGATCAGTAATCTTTCCTTTACCTTCGTCACCCCACTGCCCCCCTACAATAGCTATAACAGTCACTTAATCACCTTGAACTTTTTCCTGCTTCCACAGGTAAACTAACCTTTGCACTACAGTGATAAAGACAAAGACCACCAAAACACATAAAGCAATAAAAACCTGATTTATGAGCAAACCTATTGCTAATACTATAATTCTTTCTGCTCTAGTAAACAAGCCAATCTGACATTGCCAGCCAAGTCCCTCTGCCCTAGCTCTTATATAGCTAACTAGGAAGGAACCAATCAAAACAATAAAAACAAGCACAATTTCCAGGCTGGCTTCCTGTTGTGGTATATACCAAATCAGGAGACCACAGAGTATTGCTGCCTCAGAAATGCGGTCAACTACTGAATCCAGAATAGCGCCAAACTTTGTAGTTTGCTTAGTGAAGCGAGCTAAGGCTCCGTCAAGAAGGTCAAATAAGCCTGCAACCAGGACTAAAATTCCGCCAAGGAAAAAGTGCCCCGTAGCGATAACGTAGGCCGCAATAATATTCAGAGCCAGGTTGATAAGGGTAAGAGCATTGGGCTTTATCCCTTTTTTACTCAAAATCCCGACTATGGGATCGGTAATACGATAGGCTAAATTCCGTTTAATATCTATTAAATTCATTCAACTCTTCCAGCTAACCTACGATCCCTTTCTTTTGAAGAAATTCGACTACTCCTTGCATCTGTTCTTCGTCATTCCATTCGCCGATTTCGCAAACTTTTACTATTCCCGGAGGTAAATATTTAGCCACCATTTCCCAATTCATATTTCCCTTTCCTGGGACATGGTGATCGGAAATGCCAAGAACGTCGTGCAAGTGGATGCCGACCAGCCTGTCTTTGAACCGTGAAAGCCATTCTTCATGTAAGCTAAGTCCAAGCTGCTGTTGCACTGCAGCATGCCCTACGTCATGCCAGTAGCCCACCAGGCTTTCTGATGCTTCGTTAAGCAGTTCTGCCATTTCGTCCATATTCGGTATCTCGTGGGGATGGAATCTGGTCTCAAGTCCCAATATTATACCCCTTTGACGGCTATATGCACTAAGCTCTTGAAGACTTTTTTTCGCTGTACCGAGGTAATGAAGAGCTTGGGAAGTGCGTTGGTAAACTAGGTCTTCTTTGGCCTGGCTATATTCTTTGGTTTGAGCGTAGCCTCCATCGTGAAGCTTATACAGCCTGTCCTGTAAACTCAGGTCAATTGGGACTTCACCCATGTGAAGGACAACAGCCCTGGCTCTTACACTAGCCGCAAGCTCTATCGTTTGCCTGGTGAAGCTAACAGCCTCCATTCGCATGCTCTCGTCCAGAGAACTTAAGGAAAGGCTACTTATGGGGATTCCTCTGGATGACAATACCGTCGGACAGGGAGAATGAATGCTTGAAATAGGAATTGTGGTCTTGAGAAGTTCACTGAGCATTCTTGGGGAAATTGAGGCATTTGCTTCTATGTGGGTAAAGCCCAATTCTTTAGCTTTGGCGGCAAATCCCGCCATGTGGCTGAATCTACCTTTGACCCACATGGTGGAAAGGGAAACTTCGAGCAACCCTCTACCTTTCTCAAACGTAGTAAGCTCCGATAACTAAGGGCACATATAGATTTGTTCTTAAGATGCGTTGTTTGGAGTTAGCATTTTTGGCACAGAGGCGGCTTATCCCTCAATTTTGGCTGATTCTAGCTCAGGCAGAGAGATGGGAGATTCTTCCCCTTGTCCTACGATAAATGCCGCGGTTTTTACACGAGCTTCTTCGTCAGAATATTGAATAGGTGGAGATTTCATAAAATAAGCTGAAGGTCCTACTACGGTTCCGCTTAAGCCACGATCCGAGGCTAGTTTACAGCATCTTATGGCGTCAATAACTACCCCGGCTGAATTAGGGCTATCCCATACCTCCATCTTCAGTTCCAGATTTAGAGGGACATCGCCGAAGGTGCGACCTTCCATCTTTATGCAGCAAAATTTGCGGTCGGCTAGCCAGGGCACATGGTCACTGGGACCAACGTATATGTTATCACGATCAAGAGCATAGTCTAACTGGGAAGTAACGGCATTGGTTTTGGAAATCTTCTTAGATTCCAAACGCTCTCGTTCTAGCATGTTGTAGAAGTCAGTATTGCCACCGAAGTTCAGTTGGTAAGTTCGCTCTAACTTGACGCCGCGGTCGCGGAAAAGCTTGGTTAACAGTCGATGGGTGATGGTGGCGCCAACCTGAGACTTAATATCATCGCCAATTAGGGGAAGTCTGTGCTCTGCAAATCGATTCTGCCAATAAGGTTCACGTGCAATAAAGACAGGTATGCAATTGATGAAGCCGCAGCCGGCAGTTAGCACTTGTTCTACATACCACTTAGTTGCCTCTTCGCTTCCTACAGGCAGATAATTAATCACTACGTCAGTTTCGGTCTTCTTGAGTATATCTACAATATTGGCAGTCGGCCCTGGCGCCTTAGTGATAATCTGAGACAGATACTTGCCCAGTCCATCGTGGGTCATACCTCGCTCAACTCGAATGCCTGTCTTAGGCACATCGCAAAATTCAATTGTGTTGTTTGGTTTAGTGAAAATAGCCTGAGCTAAATCCTTGCCTACCTTGTTTTTATCAATATCAAAGGCAGCCACGAAGTTGATATCAGATATATGATAGCCTCCTAGGTTAACATGCATTAAACCGGGGATAAATTCATCTTCCTTAGCATTCTTGTAGTAGTGAACTCCTTGTACTAAGGAAGAGGCACAATTCCCAACACCTATGATGGCTACGTTTATTGTTCCCATTTTACCTCCTTTGCATAAATACGAATACTTGCTATGGAAATTAGGCCTTACCCATTCTAAATACTTTGATTCCGCACACAGAGCAGTTTCCCTGAATTGCTGGTCTTCTGTTCTTAAGGGTTATGCTCTGGGCATTATTTATCTCTCTCTTTGCCCGGCATTTAAAACAATATGCTTGCATGAACAACTACTCGGATTTTAGGGTTAAAACACATTCAGGTATCTTATTATATACCAATTTACACATATTTATAGTAATTAATGTTAATACCTTCAAAGCGATCTTAGTGAGAACCGATTAGAACTATTCAGTGGTTAGTTCCCCAATCAATTTGAGTAACCTTGCTCCTCGCTCGATGGAATCATCATAGTGAAAGCTGAGTTGTGGTGTATATTTCAATTTCAAGTGTGCCGCAAGTTCCCTGCGCAAGAATCCTGAAGCGTTGCTAAAGCTCGTCAGCATATCTTCTTTATCTATTTTGCTACCCAAGGTGCTAACAAATATTTTGGCATGCTTGAAATCGGGTGAAAGGGTGACTTCTGTTACTGAGATAAGCCTGCTTAGTCTGGGGTCATTAACCTGACGCTCAAGCAGGTCACTGATTTCTCGCTGAATTAGTTTACTTGTTCGTTCACTTCGCCTGCTCATTTGAGTCTCCTATCTGGGAATATAATTAGCTTATTCTTTCCTTTCTGTAAAATTCAACGATATCGCCAATCTGAAAATCGACAACCCCTTCTATACCAAGGCCACATTCGAGGCCGGCGGAGACTTCGGCGACGTCCTCTTTAAAACGCTTTAAGCTGGAGACCCGAGAGTCACAAATGACTTTATTTCGGCGCAATATCTTAACCTGGGCATCTCTCCATACGTTTCCTTCCATAATGTAAACTCCGGCTATTTTCCCAAGCTTGCTGCTGGGGAAGACAGCCCTTACTTCAGCGCGCCCGCTGAGCACTTCACCGTAAGTTGGTTCAAGCATCCCCTGTAATGTCCTGTCCACGTCTTCTATTAACTTATAGATTATGTCATATTGTTGGATGCCCACTCCTTCCATGTTAGCTAGCTGTGTTGCTCCAGGTGTGATAGGAGTGTTGAACCCGATGATAATGCCTTTTGAGGCTGCGGCCAAAAGCACATCACTTTCGGTGATGCTTCCGCTAGCAGCATGGATGACTCTGGCTTTCGCCTTCTCTGTGCCCAGCCTTTCTACGGAAGTTCTTATAGGTTCAATGCTACCCTCGACATCTGTCTTCAAAACCATGTTGAGTTCTTTTAATTGTCCGTTACTTATTTGGCTGGAAAGAGTAATTAGACTCAGGGTGGGACGCGGCCTAGGATGTTTTTGTTTTTCTACAATGCTTCGTGCTTCATGCTCATCAGAAAGCACAATAAAGAGGTCTCCCGATTTTGCCACCTCATTTAAGCCGAGGACTCCCACTGGAGTGGATGGCTCAACTTCGTGAACTTGCTTTCCCTTATCATCAAACATGGCTTTCATTTTACCCCAAGCACCGCCAGCTACCGCAACATCGCCTAGTCTAAGGGTGCCCTTCTGGACGAGAAGGGTAGCTAAAGGACCTTTAGTTTTATCCAACTTGGCTTCAATGATTACTCCTTCTGCTGCGCTATTGGGATCAGCTTTTAGTTCTAATATGTCAGCAACTAAGAATATGTTTTCCAATAAATCCGATATTCCTTGGCCTTGCTTGGCTGATATAGGTACACAAACAGTATCGCCGCCCCACTCCTCAACAACCAGAGCTAAATCGGCAAGCTGTTGTATTACACGTTCGGGATTAGCATCAGGTTTATCAATCTTATTGATTGCCACTACTATGGGCACCTTGGCAGCTCTGGCGTGGTTTATAGCTTCCACAGTCTGGGGCATAACACCATCATCAGCGGCAACCACCAGAACTACTATATCAGTTGCCTGTGCCCCTCGGGCTCTCATGGCGGTGAACGCCTCATGTCCCGGTGTATCTAAAAAGGTGATGTTGCGTCCATCCACCAAAGCCTGGTAGGCACCAATATGTTGGGTGATTGCTCCTACCTCGCGAGCAGTTACATTAGTCTTTCTGATGACATCAAGAAGGGTAGTTTTTCCGTGGTCAACATGTCCCATGACAGTAACCACTGGAGGGCGAATTGACAATTTTCCTTTCCCCTTTCCCTTTCGGGAAGGTAAAGCTCTATGTTCTTTTGCTGCTTTAGCATCATATCCAAGGTCGGCAACTGTTGTGCTGGCAGTATCGAAGTCGATGGTCTGGTTAATATTGACCATGATGCCTTTGCGTATGAGTAGTTTAATTATTTTTGTAGGTTCTACTTTTAATACGTCAGCCAGCTGCTTCACAGTTATGGAGGGGGGAAGCTCAACTTTTGGTATGTTCTTCTTCAATTTCGGTTTGTTATCATCCAAATTTAGCTTTCCTCCAATAAGTTATGACTGTACTCAAGTAAGGTTTGTCGATTGTCATCATGAAGTTTTATTCGTAGAGCATAATCCAGTCGATTTTTCCTCAGAGCTAACTCCCAACAGGTTTTTTTGGGGCATAAGTAAGCACCTCTGCCAGGCTTCTTTCCAAATACATCTATCGCAGCAACGCCGTTCTCAGTACTCACTAAGCGGATCAAGGCCTTCTTTTCCTTAATCTGTCGACAAGCTATGCAAGTACGTTGAGGTAGATACTCACTCTTCGATCTCATCATCTATCAAATGGTCATCTTGTTCTTTATACTTTATCACCTTCTTCTTTCTTTTACCTGTAATTCCGCTTTTTATCTTGTCTGGTACTGCTGCTTTTGATGCCCCCATTAAGATATCTTCGGCAAAGCGAATTTGTTTTTCTTCAGGCTTTTCAGGCGGAGCTTCTGGAATGCCTGGAAATTCAACCGACTCTTCCACTTCAATTTCTTCTTCTAGCTCTGCTTCAAGTGGCTCCCCTGCTGTAACTTCGGGGGGAATGACTTCTACAGCTTTTTCCGTCTCAATAGCAGAGACGCTCTTGATATCGATCCGCCAGCCTGTGAGTTTTGCTGCTAACCTGGCGTTCTGTCCTTCTTTGCCTATAGCTAGAGAGAGTTGCTTATCAGGGACAACCACAGTAGATATATTTCTTTCCTCATCGATTCTAATGCTTGCTACTTGAGCTGGGCTAAGGGCGTTAGAGATAAACACCCCAGGGTCGGCGTGCCACTGGATTACATCTATTTTTTCGCCATTTAGTTCATTAATGATACTTTGGAGCCTTATGCCACGAGGGCCAAGGCAGCAACCTACAGGATCAACGTTTTTTTGAGTAGTTGCTACGGCCGCTTTAGTTCGATGTCCAGCCTCGCGAGCTATGGCTTTTAACTGCACAATCCCGTTGTGAACTTCAGGGATTTCCAACTCAAAGAGGCAACGTAGCAGGTTGGGATGAGAGCGCGAAACTATTATTTGAGGCTCTTTGTCCCTCTGGATCATCTCAAGAAGATAGAATTTAAGTCGCTGCCCTCTATAATAATGTTCATTAGAAACCTGTTCACTCGAAGGAAGTATCGCCTCTATTCTATTCAGTCTGATATAAATTCGGTTAGGTTCGATGAATTGAATTGTTCCAGTAACAACCTTTCCTTCCCTATCGGTGAACTCTTCATAAGCAATGCGGTGTTCTGCTTCCCGCAATCGCTGTAGAACGACTTGTTTTGCTGCTTGAACAGCGATACGACCAATATTCTTGGGTGCGCATCCTATATTTATTACATCACCAATTTGTGCTGTAGCTCGCAGTTTTCGAGCTTCGTTGATGGCGATTTCGCGGTCTGGATTGGCAACTGACTCAACCATAACCTTTTGAATGTAGAAATTGATTTCGCCGTTGTCAGGGTCAACTTTTACCAGAATATCTTGTTCCAGGGCGGATATGTCTTTCTTATATGCCGAGGCCAGCGCTGATTCCAAGGCAGCTAAGACCACTTCTTTAGGCAAGTTTCTCTCAGCCGAAAGCTGAGTAATCGCCGCCTTAAGCTCTGTTTTCATCTTCTCATTACCATCTAATTTCCTATCTTTAATAAACAAGGTGGGTCACCCCCACCTTCAGCTTAAATTTCTTTTTTATAATTTAGCATACTTAGGGTAAAAATGCAAAAGTTTGCTTAAATAGCTTATAATGGACAACCAATTGATTCGTGAGGAGATATGTTAGCTTTAGAAGGCGTGAAAATCCTGGATTTGTCGAGGTTGGCTCCAGGTACATTTTGCACCATGCTTCTGGGCGATCTGGGAGCTGAAGTGTTGAAAATTGAGGCGCCAGGGGTAACTGAATTTGTTGGTTCATCGAGGTCGCTTGAGGGGGAAGAAAAGCGAAAGGTAGCAGCTTATTATGCTCCTAATCGCAATAAAAAAAGCATCGTTGTTAATCTGAAGTCGGAAGCAGGGCGAGAAATATTTTACCGCCTTTCCCAGCAAGCAGACGTTATTGTTGAGGGTTTTAGACCCGGAGTAGCTAAACGCTTGAGAATAGACTACGAGACCATAAGTAAGCTAAATCCTAGAATCATTTACTGCTCGCTTAGTGGCTATGGTCAAGACGGGCCTTATCATACTTTTTCGGGCCATGATGTCAACTATATAGCTATGGCTGGTATCCTGGACCTGATTGGGTCCGGTGAGGGCCCTCCAGTTATCCCCTTGAATTTGGTTGCTGACTTTGCCGGGGCAGCGTTATATGGAGCTTTGGGTATTTCAGTAGCTTTGGTGGCTAGAAACAAGACGGGCAAAGGGCAATATGTGGACATGGCTTACATGGATGGAGCAGTATCACTCATGACCTGGTTCACTTGTGGTTACTTTTTTGACGGGTCAATGTTGAAGAGGGGTGAATCGTGGCTTCATGGTACCTATCCCTATTACGGAGTGTACGAAACCAAGGATGGTAAACATATTACCATTGGCTGCCTCGAGCCACATTTCTGGGAGAACCTATGCCGATTTCTAGGAAAGGAAGAATATCTCCCCTATCACTTCGCCCTGGAACACACCTTTCATAAGCCAGAAGATGAGAAATGGGATGAGATCCGCTCTTCTTTGAAGCAAATTTTCCTAACTAAGACAAGAGATGAATGGTTTGAATTGTTGATTCATAATGATGTCCCTGCCGGCAAAGTTTATACACCGGACGAGGTTTTTAGTGACCCACAAGTGATTCATCGCCAAATGGTAATAGAGGTGGAACATCCTACCTTGGGCAAGATCAAGCAAGTTGGCATAGCTCCTAAGCTCTCAAGCACACCAGGCAAGGTGAGAAGTTTATCTCCAATTCCTGGGGAACATACTGATGAAATATTACAGGAACTAGGCTATAAGCGGGAGGAGATTGAGAATTTACGACAGGAAGGTGTAGTATGTTAAAGGAGAGTTAGATTATGGCAAAGGAATGTATTTTTTGTCGAATTGTCGCTGGT
>JAUVXS010000107.1 GCA_030603485.1 Dehalococcoidia bacterium | reverse complement strand
GTAAAACACCCTTGCCCAGGAGAAATGTCAGTCCAATATTACACTACCCACGTTGTATTAATTTCAACCGCGGGCAACCCAACCGCTAGCTCGAGCACCAGGCACCGCTACTTGCTCTATCACGTCTTCAACAATTCGGCGCCCATCAACACCCTTCATACGAACTGAGGGAGCCGCAATCACGCGATGCCCCATCACCACCACTGCCAGTTCCTTTACATCGTCCGGTATGACATAGTCCCGCCTTCGTAGCAGCGCCAGCGCCTGAGAGGAGCGGAACAGATCCAAGGATGCCCGAGGTGAGGCACCCAGGACCGCGTCGTCGTGTCTTCGTGTGGCATGGACCAGCGCAACTATATACCGCTGAACTTGGTCGTGCACGAAGATCCCTTTAACCACTTCCTGTGCTTCCTTCACCTCATCTGCACTGACAACAATACCAAGGCTTTCGATGGGATGCTGTATGCGCTGGCTATCTAGGATGGACATCTCATCATCGAAGGAGGGGTAGCCCAGCTGTATTCGCATCATAAACCGGTCCAGCTGTGCCTCCGGCAAAGGGAAAACGCCTTCGTGCTCGATGGGGTTCTCGGTAGCAATTAACATGAAGGGACTAGTGATGTTATGTGTTATCCCGTCCACCGTAACCTGTCGCTCCGCCAGTGCTTCTAGAAGAGCTGACTGGGTCTTGGGCGTAGCGCGGTTGATCTCATCTGCCAGCACGATCTGCCCCAGGATAGGACCTGGGCGGAACACGAACTCACGGGTCTGCTGATTGAACACCGACACGCCGGTGATATCGCTGGGAAGCATATCTGGCGTGAGCTGTATCCGCTTGAAAACGCAGTCTATCGACTGCGCCAGGCTTTTGGCTAGCATGGTCTTGCCCACTCCAGGTGCGTCCTTTATGAGGATGTGCCCCTGACTTAGGAGCGCCATGACTGCCAACTCTACTGCCCAGCCTTTGCCAACGATGACTTTCTCTATATTGTCAATGATTCTCTTGGCGATATCCTGTACCTGAGGGTGCTCCACTTGGGACCTCCGTTGTTCCTCTTATAACTTGATATTCTCCGTCACTCCAGCCATGGCATCTGTGGCGAAATGCCTGCGTTTCCATATTATGCCATAACCCATTCAGGCTGTCCAAACGGGTCAATCAAAATGGTAAAGTGGGAGAAGGTGCATAAGCAAGTGCCATGTTTTGACCATAAGTGTGGGATATATGCAATTTTTGCAGCCATTTCTGTCCCTAAGTGGGAAGAACAAATTTGACCTAGGACTTTTTAGACAGCCTGTTATCAATACCGCAACTTTCATCTATCTGCTTTGTGTAGAAGAAGTTGATATATGAAGCCTTTTATTGGTCTGTCTGCCAAATAAGATTCCAACGGGTCGTGGTATTCAGCCCATCTGCTGAATCCGTATCTCTCATAGAACCAGAAGCTTGCGGTCTCGTCCGTGGATACAGAAACAGATTTGACCTTGTATTTCAGAGTGTGATGGACAAAATGGTCTATAAGAGCACGCCCGATTCTAATGCCCTGATATTTTGGGGCGACGACGAAAAGCATAACCGCTGCTTCACTCGCAGGCATGTTCCTTCCGAGTGCTCTTAACTCTTGCAGACATGGATTGAGAAATCTGATTAGTTTCCTCCGGCTTCCGTACCTACCAAGTAGAAAGCGCACTGAAATTAGAAACAACCGCTTCAGTGTTTGGCTCATATCAATCAGGACGGACTTCCGCTTGACTCGCCCAAAGATGAGTCCTGCTACTTCTCCGTTCTCAATAGCAAGCTCGTGGTAGCTAGAAATGGCATGACAACTCTCTATTTGGGCTTGCATAAGTTTGCTGGCTTCTTCCCTGGCAAGTCTACCGGTCTAGAGCGGAAAAACTTCTACACCAATACTGGCGCAAACCGGAAGGTCTGTTCTTTGGTAAGGTCGAAAATCAATGTCGGGATTCATAGTACACGGTTCCTTCTTCTATCTCCCCCATTGGAACGTATACTTATGATAGTTAGTCTCGGTTGAAGTGTTCAAGCTCAGTGATGTAGCGTCCAGGCGCACTCAGTCGCCTTTGCCTGCCTTGTTCTTATCAGCGATGACTTTCTGACTGACATGAGCTGGCACCTCTTCGTAATGGTCAAATTCCATCACGAAGTTACCGCGCCCTTGTGTCATTGACCTTAAATCTATGGCATAACGAAGCAGTTCTGCATAGGGTGCCTGGGCTTCAATAACATTGATGCCTTCACCGGGACTCATCCCAAGCACGCGTCCCCTCTTACTATTAAGGTCGCTAGCAATATCCCCGGTATACATCTCAGGCACGGTTATGGTAAGGTTCATTATAGGCTCAATCAATACCGGCTGTCCCTGAGATAATCCCCTTTTTAAGGCCTGTGCTCCCGCAATCTTAAAAGCAATGTCCGAAGAATCTACTGGATGGAAGCTGCCGTCGTAAAGGGTTACCTTCATGTCCACTATGGGATAACCAGCTAAACCCCCTTCTTGTTTTGCCTCATTGACTCCCTTTTCCACAGAGGGAATATAGTTCTGGGGTATTGCCCCCCCAACGATCTTCTTAGCAAATTCAAATCCCCCACCCCGAGACAAAGGTTCCAACTCCAGAAGGACATGTCCATATTGACCATGTCCTCCGGTCTGTTTTTTATGTTTATACTCTGCCTTGGTTGACATAGTAATAGTTTCTTTGTAAGGAATCTTTGGCAGGTCTAATTTCACCTCTACTCCAAATTTGCGACGTATTTTCTCCCTGGCTATCTCCAGATGGCTATCACCAACTCCGGAAATAATAAACTCGTTAGTATCAGCTTCTCGACGTGTTTGGAGAGAAGGGTCCTCCTCACAAATCCTGGGCAAAACGGTGCTCATCTTATCTAAATCGGTTTTCGTCTGAGGCTGGATTGACATGCTGAAATTCGCTTTGGGGAATTCGATACCAGGGAAAATCACAGGATGTTCGCGAGCACAGAGGGTATCCCCGGTGGTGGTTAAACTTAACTTCGCCACTGTTCCAATATCTCCGGCAGCGACCTGCGGCACTGGCTGTTGGGTTTTGCCCAGCATGGTAAAGAGCTGGCCAATCCGTTCCATGCTATTCTTGTTGGCATTCCAAACCTGGGAATTACTGGAAATAGCGCCTGAATAAACCCGAAAATAGCTGAGCTTGCCGACATAGGGGTCTGCGCTGGTTTTAAAAACAAGACCGGACAAGGGGGACTCCGAATCAGGTCTGATCTCCTCTTGATTACCAGTGGCCACATTCTTAGCTACGAAGGCATCCTTTTCTTCTGGCGAAGGCAAGTAGTAGCAAATACCATTGAGGACTTGCTGGGTGCCGATGCCCTGCAAGGCAGAGCCAACAAAAACAGGCACCAGCTTGCCAGCAATTGTAGACTTTTTTATGGCAGTAAAAATCTCCTCGTTGTTTATGGCCTCGCCCTCCAAATACTTGTTAATGAGCTCGTCATCGGCTTCCACAGCGGCCTCTACTAATTTCTCACGGCTAGCCTCTGCTTGTTCTCGAAGTGTCGAAGGTATTTCGGCTTCTTTCAAGGCATTGCCAATGTAAGCTTTCATAGTGACCAAATCTACAATGCCCTGAAAATCATTTTGTGAACCTATGGGTAATTGAAGAGGCAAACATCTTGGTGACAACTTAGCCTGAATTCCCTCCAAAGTAGAGAAGAAATCAGCATTATCACGATCCATCTTATTAACAAATATTAACCGAGGCAAATTTGCTTTTTCAGCAGCGCCCCACATCTGTTCTGTGCCTACCTCCACACCTGAAGCGGCACATATTACAATGATTGCTCCCTCAGTTACCCTCAATCCCGATCTCACCTCACCGGCAAAATCAGCATATCCCGGGGTATCAATGAGATTCAGCTTCACCTCCTGCCACTCAAAGGGAAGCAGGGACAGGTTGATGCCCATATGACGTTCCACCTCGAGCGGGTCATAATCTGAGGCAGCAGTGCCATCTGCGACGTTCCCTAAACGCTGAATAGCACCTGAGGTAAAGAGCATAAACTCGGCAAGTGAAGTCTTTCCCGCCCCTTGATGAGACAGCAAGACAACATTTCGGATTTGCATGGCCCTCCATTATAATCTTGTCCCTGAAGATAAGCAACCGCTATTACATTACGAAGCGTAATGCTATAATGTAACAGTCACGCTGAGATGAAACTGAGTTACGAACAGGTGAGGCATATCGCTTGGCTTGCTCGCTTGGGCTTAAGCGAGGAGGAGGTAGAAAAATTTAGCCTCCAGCTATCTAATATTCTGGAGAACTTCGAAATACTCAAGCAAGTAGATACAGGCAACGTGTCACTGGCGACTCGTACCATCCCACTACAAAATGTCTTCAGGAAGGACGCTGCAGCTGAGTCATATTCCCAGGCTGAAATTCTATCAAATGCACCAAAACAATCAGAAAATTGTTTTAAAGTCCAGGCAATACTAGAGTGAGCCTATTAGGCAAATGATTATTGACACAGTTATTGCCATCATAACTGGCTACATCTTTGGCTCCATTCCTGCAGCATATCTTATCGGTCGTCTGAAAAAAGGGATAGACATTCGAGAGGTCGGAAGCAAAAACATGGGGGCTTTGAATGTCTACTATGAGGTTGGGCGAATAGAGGCCGTGCTAGTGTCCCTGGCTGACCTGAGCAAAGGCATAGGAGCAATTCTTTTGGTGCGGTGGTTATCAGGCAACTCTCTGATTGCACCATTTGATTTTCTTACAGGGATTGCTGGCGTAGCTGCTGTAATAGGTCATATCTTTCCCGTCTTCCTCAAATTCCGTGGCGGCAAAGGAGGAGCTACCACCATCGGGATTCTCATCTTCTTGATGCCCAGAGCAATTCCGTTTCTCTTTATTGTTTTTGTAATAGCTTTAGTTTTTACTCGTAATCCTACCTTCAGTTATAGTCTGCTCCTTATTGTTTTCCCATTTGTTGCCTGGTTAATCTACTTGGACTACCACGGCGAGCCTTTAATATTCCTCTCCATGGGTCTGGGGATATTCCTGGGCCTACAATACATCCCCAGGCTTAAGGAGATGCACGACAAAACTGGCGGTGACTGGCGCAAAGTTATCAAGCGTCGCAGCCTCAAGGAGAGATTCTAAATATGCCGGCGAATGAACTACACCAGCTAACTATTCATGAAGCACACGAGCTTCTTAAACAAAGGAAAATTTCCTCAACGGAACTGACAAAATCTATACTGAAGCGTATCGCTGAGATAGAAGGGAAAGTTCACGCCTGTGTCACTATTACTGAAGACATGGCGCTGGAAGAGGCAGAAAAGGTCGATAATTACATCAAAACTGCCCGTGAAATTACCCCTTTAACCGGCATCCCTGCCTTAATCAAAGATGTCATATGCACCAGGGGGATAAGAACTACCTGTGGTTCAAAGATGCTGGAAAACTTCGTCCCTCCCTATGATGCTACGGTAATAGAGAAGCTGAAGGCACAAAAGGCGGTAGTAGTCGGGAAAACGAATATGGATGAGTTTGCCATGGGCTCTTCTACGGAGCACTCCGCCTTTTTCCCCACCCACAATCCCTGGGATTTAAGTCGGGTTCCCGGAGGCAGCAGCGGTGGCTCAGCAGTTGCTGTGTCCACAGGTGAAGCTACCTATTCTCTGGGTTCTGACACTGGAGGCAGCGTTCGTCAACCAGCGGGATTTTGCAGTGTGGTGGGACTCAAACCAACCTATGGTCGGGTCAGCCGCTTCGGCTTGGTTGCTTTCGCCAGCTCTCTCGACCAAATTGGGCCAATAACCAAG
>JAUVXS010000092.1 GCA_030603485.1 Dehalococcoidia bacterium | reverse complement strand
CACCAAATCCTGGGTTATTTGTTTATCGTTATCGCTGAGTTGAGGATTCCCGGCGGGGTGGTTGTGGACGAAGATTAAGGCCGCAGCATTATGTCTGACGGCGCTCTGGATAATTTCCCGAGGATAAATAGCACTGGCGTTCAATGTCCCTTCAAAGAGGTCTTCAATTTCGACAACGCGATTTTGGGAATCAAGAAACATGACCTTGAAGATTTCTTTTTTCAGGTCTCGCATGGAATGGTACAGGTAATCGAAGACCTCCCGGGAGGACCGGCAATAAGGTTTATCGAGGACTTGTTCCTTCAGAAACTCCCTGGCTACATCCTGCATGAATTTGATTACAAAGATGTGGGTTGGGCCTATTCCTTTAATCTTCTGTAATTCCTCTGGAGGAGCTTCCAGAACACCTCTCAGGGTCTTGAACCTGTTTATGGCTTCTTTGGCTTGCGGCTTACAATCACTGCGAGGCGTCCCCAGTGTCAGCATTAGTTCCACAATTTCATAGTCGAGGAACGCTGCCAGCCCCGATTGATTGAACCTTTCCCGCAGTCTTTTCCTGTGCCCTTCCTGGCTTTTAGCTTCCATGCCTCTGGTTTTCTAATTATATATTTTAACTATGGTTATGGGAATCACGTTATACGACGGCAACGGAAGTGCTGATATAATACTAATGTAATGAATTTAGCCCGGCAAATAGAGCAATATCTCCCCCGGCACCTCCTGGAGCTAGTCAAGGATATCAGCGGACAGGCGGCTAAGCTGGGACAAAGGGTATATCTCGTCGGTGGTGTAGTACGAGACCTGCTTTTAGGTTATCCCAATTACGACCTTGACCTGGTAGTCGAGGGCGATGCTGTGAAATTGGCTCAAAAGGTGGCGGAAACCAGTCAGGCAAAGCTGCTTGCCCACCACCGCTTTGGCACCGCTAAGCTCAGATATGAGAATTTCACCCTGGATCTGGCGACAGCACGAAAGGAAACCTATGCCAAACCGGGGGCACTACCTACGGTTACCCCGGGCACCCTCAAGGATGACCTCATCCGTAGAGATTTCTCTATCAATGCTATGGCTATGTCCCTCGCTGCAAACGATTATGGGGAGTTAGTCGACCCCCATCAAGGTAAAAACGACCTGGAGCACCGTCTCATTCGTATTTTGCATCCCAAAAGCTTCAGCGACGATGCCACCAGAATTTTACGGGCCGTCCGTTATGAACAACGGCTGGGTTTTGAGCTCGAAGCACAGACCGCTCAGTTACTTAAACAGGATATTCCTATGCTGGATACAATAAGCGGCGACCGAATCAGGCACGAGCTAGAGCTAATTTTTAAGGAAAAACAGCCAGAATTTGTTATCAAGCGGCTTGGCGAGCTAGGAGTGCTGCCAAGAATAAGCCCATTCCTCAAAGGCGATGGCTGGATAGCTGAGAAATTTGACAAAGCGCGCCGTCTAAAGAAGCCCGTCCAATTGCCCTCGCTCTATTTCTGTCTCCTTATTTATTCATTTAGCGAAAACGGCATCGAGCAACTTCTTACTCGGCTTAACATATCGGCAAAATTATCCCGAGCTATGCGCGATACGCTCCGCCTCAAGACCAAGCTTCCACTCCTGGACAAGCCTTCCCTGAAACCCAGCGAGATTTATTACCTGCTCCGGGAATATGAGCCTGTGGCGATACAGGCAAACGCCATAGCCTCAGAATCCCCAAGGGTACACCGCTATCTCCAACTATTTCTCACAAAACTGCGCTATGTAAGAACTTCCCTCGACGGGGAGGAGCTAAAAAGACTGGGCATCTCCGCCGGACCGGAGATGGGAAAGGTCCTCCAGATATTGCATAAGGCAAAATTGGATGGAGAGGTTAGCACCAAGTCAGACGAAAAAAAACTAGCCCTCTCTTTATCGCTGAAGCTAGAACGGTAAGGGAGGGAGAAGACTCAAGACCGCTGGACCGAGGTAGCAGGCCAAAAGATACTTGGGAAATCTCCCTGCCCAGCAAGGCAGGATAAACTTCCATAACGGCAGTTTAGAGGCTCCGGCCAGGAGCCCAGCTACGTCAAATGGCAATATAGGTTGAAGTGAGAGGAGGAAAATGCCCCAGGGGCCATGTCGCCCCATCCAGGCTACAAGCTTTTCATATCCCGGTGCGTTCTCAATGTTTACAATTCTCTTTCCCCAGTAGCCGGCATAATAACCACTTGTTTCCCCAAGGGCACCAGCTACACTGGCTACCAAAGCTATAAGAACAGGATCCCAGTACTGTGCTGCTGCTATCATTATGAAAACATGGATGTATACCGGAACAAAGATGGCCAAGTTAGATAGCAGGGTGACTCCGAAGACAAGTAAATAAGCTGTGGGGGCAAATCTTTCTACCGAGATATTGAAGTAAGCCATTAAGTATTCGAGCAAGAAGGCAAAGCCGAAACTGAGACCAACGAGGATGACAACGTAAAGCACTAATTTAAGCCATCTCCTTTGCTTCAGTCTTTCTATTGCCATTAAATTACCTAACTACCTCGGAAAACAAAATGCCAGGTAGCACTCCAATCCTTGCTTTTTCAGGCGTGAAAACAGCTCACCAGCTTCGTCCTGCCCTGAGAAAAAAGTAAAAAGACATGGTCCGGAGCCCGCGAGATAAACTCCCGGGGCTCCGGCTTCTTCCAGAGTCTTGCGATATTTGTCCAGCCCGGGGAAGAAATCAAAGGCTATCCTTTCGAAGACATTAAACATAAAACTACGGTCGAGCGCTTCCCCCCGTCTCAAAGATGACAGGGCTGCCTGAACAAACTGGCCTCCGGTGAAATCAGCAACACGCAAATTATTATACATTTGCTTTGTTTTGTCAGAGATTTTAGGTAATGGCGGCACCAGTAACACAAAGCAGGTTGCAGGCAGGGACGGCAGCGGGGTTACTTTTTCTCCCTTCCCCTCTACCAGAGCCATGCCTTTATGGATGAAGAAAGGGACATCCGAGCCCAGCTTCGATGCTAACCGGACTAGCTCAGAAAGCGGCAACCCCAGTCCCCAAAGCTCGTTGAGAGCTAAGAGGGTGGCAGCGGCGTCGCTGCTGCCTCCCCCCAATCCCACACCCCAGGGTATATGCTTGCGAAGCTCGATTCGTGCCCCCAGACTACATTTTGTGCTTTCCTTAAGCAGGGCGGCCGCCTGTGTTACCAGGTTATCCCGCTTTAAGCTGGGCTCCTCACATTCAAAGCATACTTCCTCGTCTAATTGGAAATTGAGGACATCACATAAGTCTATTGACTGGACAATACTGGAGATCCGATGATAATCATTATCCTTGCCCAGTACTTCGAGGACAAGGTTTATTTTAGCCGGGGCATAAACAGTCAACATTGTAAGCCTTTTGTGAAGGGAGCAAAGATTTTCCAGAGCTCCCTCCACTCCTCCAGACTAAGAGTTTCAGCCCGCCGTTTAGCTTCTATTCCAGCCTTCTCCAGTAATGAGGCAACCTGGCTGGGCGGCATCTCTAAAGAATGAGCCAGGGAATTGCGAAGCTGCTTACGAGGAGCGCTGAAACCATGCATAACTATATCAAAAAAACCAGCGACATCGGATACCTCAATAGGCGGCTGGGAGTAAACATCCAGGCGTAAAATAACCGAATCCACCTTCGGCGGGGGATAAAAACTTGCCGCCGGCACATAGGACATAATAGCAGGCTTGCTATAAAACTGCGTCTTAACACTGAGCAATCTCATCTTACCGGGGGCGGCAGCAATAGCTTCGCCGACTTCCTTCTGGACCATTACCACTATTTCCGAGGGTCGGGGCTGCGCCTCGAGAAAATGACTCAATACCGGTGAAGTAATGTAATAGGGAAGATTAGCGATAACTTTATAACCCCGGGCAAGTTCAGAGGCAGGTAAATTATCTTGTAGAACTTGCCGGGGGGCAACCTTAAGTATATCGGCATGGACAATTTTGACATCAGGAAAGGCAGCCAGTCGTTTCTTCAGCAGGGCAACTAATTTGGAATCGAGCTCAACAGCAATGACTTTGGCTCCTCGCCTGGCTAACCCCTCAGTTAGTATGCCCAGGCCGGGACCTATCTCGACTACAATGTCCCCGGGGCTGAGTTCGGCAGCAGATAGAATACGCTCTAATACAGCTTCATCTATAAGGAAATGCTGTCCTAACCTTTTTTTCGGTTTGAAGCCAAATTGGCGGAGCAATTGCCGATACAAAAGTCTCAGCCTTGTCCAAACAATTGATAGAAGCCCTTTCCCGCTTTCCTCCCCGTGTACCCAATTTCGACCATCCTCTTCAATAACGGAGCTGGCTTATATCTTTCCCATCCAGTCTGCTGGTAAATTCCCTCCAAGAGGTCGACCACAACATCTATACCAACCAGGTCCGCCAGCTCGAAGGGACCCATAGGCCAGTTGTGGGATAACTTTTCTATCTTATCAATATCCTCTATGCTCGCTAAATTCTCCTCCAATAGCTTGGCTGCCTCATTGAAAACCAGGGTTACTATTCTATTGGTTACAAATCCAGGGGCATCTTTAACTACGACTGTTTCCTTGCCCAAAGACTTAACAAAATCGATGCTTACTTTCAAAGTTTCCTCTGAAGTAAGCAAAGATTTCACTATCTCTACACCCTTCATTAACGGTACGGGGTTCATAAAGTGTGTGCCTATAACCTTTTCGGGACGACTGGTCGCAGATGCCAGCAGACTTATCGGTATTCCTGATGTATTAGAAGCCAGAATTGTCTCTTTGGGGCAGATTTCTTCAAGCTGTGCAAAGATCGGCAGCTTCGCCTCAGCTCTTTCAAATACCGCTTCTATAACGTAGTCAGCAGCTTTAGCGGCATCTTTCATGTCAATCGAGGTACGAAGTCTGGCCAGAGCTTCATTCATCTCCTCTGGTTTGATTTTTTCTTTCTCTACAAATTTACCCAGGCTTGCTTTTATTATGCTCATACCACGGTCAAGTAACTCTTGTTTTATGTCAACCATGGTTGTCTCATAGCCTGCCCGTGCCACTACTTGAGCTATTCCGTTGCCCATAGTCCCTGAACCAATAACACATACCTTCTTTATCGTCATATCTATAGCCTCCAGAATTTCCGTAAGCCGTGCACCTGTTCTCGATTCCCAAACCGGGAAGCTATTCTTGCCAGCTAGCTCCAACCAGGCAACTCTATATCACACTGGAAATACTACTTACCGCTGCTTCCTTCCGGACCTGACGGGATTCATAGTCTCCAGTTGCATAGAACCCGACTATCAACACCGCTTAACAAAAACAAATCTAGCCAGCCGCGAACCTCAAACAGGAATTCAGCCCCGCTATAGCGGATTTCGGGTACAGGGCACCGCTAGTTCCCCGCCTAGCACGGCTCAGTTTATGATGTTACCAACAAGTGTTAACCAAGTCAACATCAGGATAATCAGGATTAGACCCTTCACGGAATTTACCCTGAGCGTGATTATATTCTTCGCTCCGCTCAGAATGACACTTCCATCTTGTCATTGCGCGGCACGTTCCCTTTCCTGTCATTGCGAGGCACGACAGTGCCGAAGCAATCTCGTGGAGGGATATGGGATTGCCACGCCCCTACAAGTCGGTGCTCGCAATGACAACAGCCGAAGGACTCGGAATGACATCAGTGGATGTTATTGAACAACCTTGGATAATTTGCGTGTACTTCTTCCAAACTACTGCCAGTTTTAGCACCAAGATAGACAAGGCAATAGCTACTCTTTCATTTGGTTCTAGGTCAATTTTCTTTCTTTGAGCTTCTTTCTAGCTATCTTCCCCGAGCTAGTTTTAGGTATGTTGTCTACAAATTCAATTCTCTTAGGGAGCTTAAAATCAGCCAGGTTTTGGTAACAAAGGGTGGCTATCTCCTCTAAAGTAGCGCTTTGTCCTTCCTTGAGTACCACAAAGGCCGTGGGTATCTGTCCTCCATAGCCATCGTCAATACCCACATAGGCTGCCTCAGCTACACTGGGGTGACTCAGCAGCACGAATTCAACTTCCGACGGACCAATCTTAAGTCCAGAAGACGTGACTATTATGAACGATTTTTTCTCTATATACTCCAGGTAGCCCTCTTCATCCATCCTGACTAAATCTCCGGTATAAAACCAGCCATCCTTTAGCACTTGAGCTGTCAGTTCAGGCGCTTTATAGTATCCTTTCATCGCCCAGGGGGCATTGAACACAGCTTCCCCTATCTCCCCGCGTGGAACTTCTTTGCCACTGTCATCCAGTATCTTAAGGCCACAAATTGGTTTGCCGACAGTTCCCAGTTTACGACTATTAAAGGTGCTTATGGAAACGGCTGAGACTTCCGTAAGACCGTATACCTCATAAAGGGCTAAACGAAACTTGCCCTCCAGGGTCTTCATTAACTCAGGAAAGGACTTTGCCCCAGCGGTAACTGCCAATCGCAGCGAACTCAGGTCATATCTCCCCATAATTTCGTCACGCACCATCGCCAGGGCATTGTACATAGCAGGAACGCCAAAGATAATAGTTCCTTTCCCTTTCTCCACAGCCTCCAGGATAGCTCTGGGAGTGAAATTCGGGATAAGCACGATGGTAGAGCCTGTGATAATCGAACCAAAAAGGACTTCGTATAAGCCAAAAAGATAGGAAAAGGGAACAAGGTCTATGATGACATCTTCTCTCCTCCGTTGTATAGCTGCGGAAATTATGGGGGGAGTCCCCATAAGGGAAGCATGTGTATGTACCACTCCTTTCTGCTTCCCCAGGACGCCAGAGGTGTAAAATATAGTAGCTTCATCTTCGTCTTCTATATCAATATTCGGTGATATAGAAGAGCTGTTAGCTACCATCTTGGTGTAAGAACCTGCATCAATCGCAATTATGCGTTTTAGCAAAGGAATTTGAGGCAAAACTGAGGAAAGCATCCGAGAAAATTCCTTTTCTGTTAGCAGAATTTCCGAGTCGGAGTCTCGCAGCAAAGAATCGAGTTCAGGTGCTTTAAGCGCAGGGTTGAGCAGCATAGCTACACCTCCACCCTTGATTACCCCAAAATAATTAATGACCCACTCAGGACTATGAGACATTAAGATAGCCACATGGGTACCCTTTTTCA
>JAUVXS010000030.1 GCA_030603485.1 Dehalococcoidia bacterium | reverse complement strand
TGAGACGCCCTACTTCTACGGAGCACGGGTGTTCGACTTCTTCGACATGGAATTCGTGGAGCTGGAGAAGATTTACCGCCAGCACGATGAGGGGTTCATCACCCTGCTCAACGGCATACGCAACAACTCCGTTACCGCGGAAGGACTGGAGCTTCTTAACGAGAGGTACCAGCCGGAGGTTGAACCACCACCGGACGATTTCTACGTCTACCTGACCACCACCAACAGACTCGCCAAAGAAATTAACGACAAGCGTCTGGCAGGGCTGGAAGGCAAGCTTTACACTTTTACGGGAAGCATTGAAGGAGACTTCGGCCAGGAGTACCTACCTACCGCAGTTGAAATCCAAGTAAAGGTGGGAGCGCAGATCATGATGCTTAACAACGATACCGAGGATCGCTGGGTTAACGGCAGCATCGGGAAAATAGTTGGTATTACTCAGAACAGGAAAGGTGAAGATATCATTGTAGCCGAGCTTGCTGACGGTGAAGAGGTGGAGATTACGCCCTTTACCTGGGAAATCTTCCGGTTCTTCGTAGAGGCAGGTGGGCTACAGTCGGAAGTTATAGGTATGTTTACGCAGTTCCCGCTGATGTTAGCCTGGGCGGTAACCATTCACAAGGGCCAGGGGAAGACCTTTGACCGGGTAATTATTGATATTGGGAAAGGCACCTTTGCTCACGGACAGATGTACGTGGCGCTCAGCCGGTGTACCACGCTGGGCGGCATCATCCTCAAGAGGCCGGCGCTGAAGAAACATATCTGGACGAATTACCAGGTGATGGATTTCCTGACTAAGTACCAGTACAAGAAGGCTGAACAGTCCTGCCCGGTGGGCGATAAAATCGATGTAATCAGGAAAGCCATTGAGAACAAGTTGTCACTAGAGATAGTGTACCTCAAGCCCAGCGACGAGAAGACGATAAGGGTTGTCAGGCCAGAGGCCGTTGGGGAAATGGAGTACCGCGGCAAAAAGTACCTCGGTATGCGGGCGTTCTGCCTGAAGCGAAATGAGGAGAGGGTCTTTCGGATTGACCGGATACTGGAGATAAGGGAGGAATAAACGGAGCTCATCAAAAAGGTGGAATTCCTTGGCGAAGATTGTCTTAGATTTACATGACATTTATAATAAGGGCTTCACGATTGATGCAGAACTAAACCGGGTTATCGTGGAAGCCATAGAGAAGAAGATTGCTTTGGTAGAGATTATTCCCGGTAAGGGGTCAGGACAGCTGAAAAAACGTGTCTTACGATTCTTGCTCCAGCCGGAAGTAAAAAGACTTTATCATCGGCTGGAGAAGGACGACAAGAATTTTGGAAGGGTTTTCGTACATTTCAGACATTAGGCTATAAACATTTCACTTGTGCTTGAATTGTTACTTCGCAACACAACTTGGCTGTTTGTTCAGTGTGCTGATAACTGTTAACAAAACCAACTCATCTACGTAAAATGTCCACTAATTGTGGCCCTCAAATTGTGCCATTTTCGCTGGCGATTTACACATGGTAAAATATCAGTATGAACCTGAAGAAGTGGCATCTAATTCTAACTACTATTATTGTGATTGGTTTTGCACTAGTTATTTACATCCTGATAACTCCACGTCCCCCTGAATATACTATTCATACCATCGCCCAATTGGTCTTCGATTTTTTTGATAAGTGGGCATCGGCTGGTGCCCCTGCCATAATGCTTCTTAGTATTATTGTTGCGTTGTATATTGGGATAAGGTCACTCCGCCAAAGTGAGAACATACAACAAAGCGAGAGAAAACAAAGACTACTGAAAGAGATTGAAGAATGGGCAAAAGAAGTAGTCAGATTCATTGATGAGTATGAGAGAGGCGATGGAACACGTTCACTATGGCACTCTATCAAATGGCGTTGGCAGATACTCAAAGCAACCAAGGCTAATATGCAAGAGACGGTCCATAAGATTGATAAAGGTTTCGGAGACAAAGTTGAGAATGCGATTTCAGCTTTTGACACGCTGGATATGAATATCGACAAAGGCATGATTAGCAACACATCTAACGACTTGGAGCGTTGCAAGAAGTCATGCGATGAAATTCTACAATCTGCAGGGTCACTGAAGTTCAAGGAGATAGGTTGATGTACATAGGCAATTTTTATTTCGCTAATGTCCAACAATTCCCAGTCTCCTTCTCGGCTTGCGCTTCTTTTTATCCTTTGTCCCTAGTAACCTGCCTCACAATAGAGGCGCTTTGTAGAACTTCAAGTGGACCTATTTTCGGGGGGCAGGCCATTAGGCGAGACATGGCAAGGCAAGGAAAGGCTACTCGACAATACAATAATAAAGGAGTAACGCCACGCGATATCGGCCCAATAGAGGGGGACAATGGGTGAATTCCACTGCTTAAATGTAGGATTTGGAGATGCAAGCGTCATTATATCCAAGTCAGCTGTTTTTTTAGTTGATTGCCATAATATTGATGACCACTCACACCTGCTCCCCGCTAACAAGAACCTGCGCGGTGTCTTCGTCACCCATCAGCACAAAGATCACTATTCAGGACTCCTCTACCTTCGACAACGCGGTTACACTATCGATTGCCTTATCTACAGTCCCTACAAGAGACGATATGGAGACAATAGCATTGACCAGAGTGAATGGGAAGAATTCAACTCTCTGAAGGACTATTTTGCGAGCAACGGGACAAAACTCTACCAACCATACAGAGAGACGAGCTGGGATAAACCCTGGTGGCAGACAAATGGTGTCAAATTCGAGATTATTGGACCACCTTCCAGTGTCGCTGATAGCGATACCAGAGAGATCCATGACGCCTCACTGGTGATAAAGGCAATCTTTGGAAGTAGAGCTTGCCTCTTTGCTGGAGATGCATCAGATGCCAATCTGGAGTACATTGTAAATAACACCAAAAATTACTGCAACGACATTTTACATGCGAGCCACCATGGGAGTATAGAAGGTGCTAACCTTGAGTTCATTAAGAAATGTAATGCCAAGTACACCCTGATTTCCACCCTAAGCGGCGTCTATGAAAATATTCCTCACCCAACTGCACTTAGTCGCTACAGAGAGTACACTGAATATGATGTCCGCAGAACGGATGTCGATGGGTCTTGGAAGTGGACTTCTGATTTCTAGATAACCGGACCTCTATTTGCCACAATCGCTAACACCATCGTTCTTCACTTAGTGCGTCTTCTATGTATCGTGATGAACGATCCCCATGTTGACTCAGCGTATCGGTCTGCCACTTGCTTTATGAATTCAATCATCTGGGTATGTAAAGAGCAACACAGAAGGGCCAGTAGGGCCAAGAATCCATTTATGATAACGCTAACCACGGTAACACCGATCCCTGTAATGTAAAAAAGATATCCGCATAATATCGTGCCCAGCAGCGCGAGAGTAAGCCACAAGAATCGACTTCCGAAAATGTTTCGGAGGAAACCATATTCGGCATTATGTGCATTCCAAACACCTTTTCCATCTTCGATTCTTACGAAACTTCTCACCTGCCTAAAGGCGTCCATTATTAGCTTATCTGCTTGGGACGGGTTTCTGTGTTCTTCAGTCTCATCTTTTAAACAAATCCCAAATTCCGAGCGTATGGCTTCATGATATTCTTGCTTAGTGTCAGGTGAGAAGAAATCATCTGCCCACCGCATGAAGCGAGTTGAAGGAGGACCATCCCACTTAGCCCACAGGCTAATCTCCACTCTTCTTCCAAGAGCTCGGACTATGAACGACAGCGCATAGGTGACAGCCAGAGCTAGAAGACCGCTTCCGGTGGCCCAAGGTACTAAATTGGAAAGGACATAGGTTACAGAGATAGAGGACAAGACGAGAGGTAGAAACACCAACACTGCCGGAATAACTCTCGCTCTAAGCTCATAGTAATCAAACAGCTGAGTTAAGCTCCAAGTTCTCTCAGTCATAGAAAATATATGACCCATCCTTGCTCGCGCTTATCCCAAGAGAGCCATTCTTGGTCGTCCTAGTTCCGTTCGCGGAGTACTTCTTGTAAACTTGTACCGCTTCACCGTCCGGATGTCCGAACGGGTTACCTCTACCTGCCGAGATTATTGTGCGGGACGGAGAGATTTTTTCCATGCTTTGCTCATCACAACCACTGACTGAGCCGTGATGACTGGCGTGAAGGACAGTGCTCTCGATGTCGTAATACTTGGCTATTCTTGTCCAGCCGTCTCGGTCGACATCACCACTAAAAAGCATTTTAAAGTCTCCGTACTCAATCTTCATAACTATAGAGTTCGTATGCACTTCTCGCTCAAGTCCTTCAGCTCGTTCAATACCAGCCCTTGATGGTCCGTACACACTTAATCTTACATCTCCAATTTCCTTATAGACATCACTGCTAGCAACGGGATGCAAAATAGTGGTACCATGCTTCTCTAGCTCATTCACTGTGTTACAGTATAGATCATACTCAGCTCTAGCCTCTTCCGTAATATCAGTTCTTTCGATACTGGGCTCCATGAGGTTTCTAATCTGGAAGTTGTCAACCAACTTCTGTACGCCACTAAAGTGGTCGTAGTGCGGGTGAGTAATGACCAGGTAGTCGATGACATCGACACCACATGATTTCAGGAAATCGACTAGGTCTACATTTGCGTCTGCCGTATTGCAATCAACCACGATGACCTCGCCCGTCGGAAGCCTGATCACAGTGGCATCGCCTTGACCTACGTCTAGACACCCAATATTGAGTTTATTCTCATGTTGCCTGCCAACCAGATCTAAGACTTGTTGCTCCCTTTCCTCCCTCTGCATCGTCTTCTCAATTTCGCGGTCCTTTGCCAAGGGGAGCCCAAGCTCTTCGTCTATCATTCTTTCAGCCTCTTCCGGCTCCTTTGGAAACCGTGGGAACAATTGCTTACCGTATCCCATCGTATTAGCTCCTTTCTAACACATCTAGCGCGCTTTCCATTTCAAGACAGGAAATGCATCGACCACAGGGAGTTTCGTTTCCCGTGTGACACGAGTAGGTAAAATGTATTGGGAAGTTGTAATGCTGTGCTAGCCTTACCACGTCATACTTGTTTAATCCTATGAGTGGAACTAGAACGTTTATGTTGACTCCAAGGCTTGTCCGTAGTGCCAACTCTGCTGACTTAATAAATTCTCGCGTTTGGTCAGGAAACACGTGTGAACTGAGTAAGCCAATCGCCACATGGGAAATATTTGTGGATATGGCATAACTTGACGCAACTAATAAGAACAACAGATTCCTGTTAGGTAGGTATGGATCCGCGACATCTATCTCCGTTGATGTGAGACCGCTCTTAATTTGAGTTCCAAAGTCCGACAAATCAACGTAGAGAGGACTGTCAATCGAAAGATAACGTGCCGCATTCTGGCAGGCTTCCCATTCCCTCGCACATGCCAGCTGACCATAATTGATAAATAGGGATTTGATATCATAACCTCTATTCTGAAGCAGCAAACACAGTATCGACGAGTCCAGCCCACCTGAAGCTAGGACTATAACCTTCATACGTAACCCTCCCTGACTGACTTCCAGATGGCAAGGTCAAGAATAGACATATCCAGCCGATTATCAAGTGCAAAGTTTCTTAGCAATGTCTCTAAATACAGGTAAGTTTTCTTGTCCTGAATACGGTAATTGCTGTGTCCTATGAGACCGCCTTTTTTCAGGAAATGAAGTATGTGAACGTCAATTACTGCAAGTCCATGGGAATACCTAATATTCCTAAGAAACATTGAAGACTCCTTCAGCCCCATGCCATGAATTCTTCTCACCAAGAATTCTCTTGCTTGGTAATCTGTCTCACAGTGATGCAAGACGTCTGTTATCTGAGTCCCTTGCAGATGGATGGCCGTCTGAACAATGTGGTCCGCTCTCGAATTGGGAAAGCGATATCTCCTTCTAGTTCCGTCTTTCCTGAGGGGTAAATAGTGCGGCTTAGACAGCTCACACGCAATTTGCTTTATTGATACTTCAGGAAGAAGTGCTAGTCGTCCCCTCTCAATCAGACCACAATCCATCAAGTGCCTAGTTGCAGAATAGGCCATTTCAAAACGGACGTTAGATGACAATATGCAGAAGCAAATCTGAATCCATATTTCATCTTCCTGCATATCAATCCAAGTTGCCGCGTCGTTTGTATGTTGTTCTTGTAAACGTCTATATGCTTTCAACACTTTCTCGATTACAAAGTTGTCCATCCTTGTTCTCCTAACTCATCCCGCCCAATACCGGGGGCGATACGTAACGTTTGAGAAAGCTTTCGAAAGTATCGTCTTTTATGCTAAGAATGATATCATTCAGGAACTGTTTGATAAAGAGCAGATTGTGCAAATAGACTCTGTGTACGTATGGCAGAGCGTCATTGCTACAATAGCGACAGTGACAGTTCGTTAGAAATAGATGCGAATAGTCTCTAAAACTCAAATCTGACGGGTCGATGACAAATTTCTGCCAGTCTAAGCTGTCGAACGTGTCCGCACCCGCATAGATGTAGAGCAACAAAGAAACTGGGTGCCCGCAACCAAGAATGTGAATCAGCACATCAGGGCTCCTGGAATCAAGAAATTGCCTCACCTCATACAAATTCGAGCATCTCTCCAATATGGTGTCCCCCAGTTCACGCTCAGGCAGGGCAACCAATTTCACTCCGTCCGTTGTGATAGTCTCTAGCATAGAAAATAGTGTGTCATGTGTCGTCATGTGAAGCACTGGTATGCAGACATCCTCGCTTCGAACTGCGATAGACTGTCTAATGTGACTGATTGTCTCCTGCTCAAAGTGGTCTTGAGCATCTCCCGGAAATACATCAAAACTCATATAGAAGTCAGACAGAGCCTGCTGAACGACTTCGCGGTACCGTTCAAAAGTCCAATCTGTGTCGTTAAACCAAGAGCTCTCGTACCGGCCTGAATCCAACAATATGACGTTCGCCGACAGCTCTTCCAACTGCTTTTCGATAGGGATTCCGCCCAACGACTCCGTGTATAAGTCATAAGCTGAAGTTAGAAGCGGTCTGGAATGTTGGCCAAGAAACTTCAGTAGATCACTAGTCGAGTATGTTGTGACGCAGCTCGAGACGGCGGGGAAATAGCAAGGGGTCACGAGCGATTTTCCATTAATGTCAATCTTGTTCACTCTTGACTCGGCTACCGATTTATAAATGCTTGTAGTGACAAAGCCCAACATTTCTACCCCGCATTAGTAACAAAAGTCACAAGTTGCTAGGCACTTTGATATACAAAAAGCCGTCTGCAAGCACGAGTCCGCAAAACCCCTATACTAGTTGTCCATATTGTATATATTCTATCCCTCGTAGTTCAACTTCCACTCTAGTACATTAAACATTGTGACGTTATGTGTGACTGGCATCGCTGGAAGCGGCAAGCTTGGGTAAAACCGTCCCGCAATGGCTGCAAAAATGACCCTCGTCTTCAAACCCGCAGCTGGGGCATTTTTTCATGGCTTACCCCTCTTACTTTCTGATTTATGTTTTAGGAAGTCCTCCAATGCCTCAATTGTGTTGAAAAAATTAGAAGGCTCCAGTCCGAGTGTCCTGGCTATGATAAACTCTGTCAAGCGTATAAATAGGACTGCATCATTATAAACTGAGCTACCCTCTGGAAAATACCCGGAGTGGACAAGCTTGTTTCTTATATCTTTCAATGACTTAATTCGCCCTTTTCCGCTGTTGTCTATTTCACCCCTTAACGCATACTCTACCAGGAGAAAGGCTATCTTTTCGGTCGCATTCAGCCGTGTTATTTGTTCATCTGAAAGCCAGCGCTTGTTATGAAGCGTAAATAAGTGCTCCCATATTGTCCAGCATTGAATGAAGGCAGTCTCCAGTGGCTGGCAGCGAAAAGCCATATTTGCTAGAATCAAATAGTGTCCCTTGTCGTATTTATGCTGCCAATCTTCACTTCGGATCAATGCATATACTTGATTAAGCCCTTCCTCAAAGCCAATATCATAACCATAGGGCTCGTCATCGGGAATAGCCTCATTTTTGTAAGGGATGGAAAGTCTGAGCCCTACTCCCCAATGACAAACCCTGGGGTCTGCTATAAAAATTCTATACTTTCCTGCACTGCCTGCATTATCAACCATGAATACATCACGACTGGTAAAAATGGAGAGGAGAAGCAGGATATCGCTCAGGGCGGTGTTGTCACTACCGCGATGCTTGAGAACTGACTTTTCTTCTCTTTCAGGAAGGTCGACGTACGCAGTTACAGCGTTATTCCCTGCACTGGGGCGAACCTCGAACTCAGCGTGGACTGTGGCTGTAATAAAATGCTGCAAACTGACTAATCTGTCTCGGTAGTCATCTACTCTGGTAAAGTGATATCCGAAGATTGTTATCTCTTTACACCAAGACGGAAATTCCAGATTATAGACTTCCTTCTTCACGGTTATTCACTCCACCGGCCACCCCGGGATAATTTCGTCTATCTCAGCCATCAGGCGAATTGTCTCTTTTAGTGCTACTACGATTTTCTGGTAATGGGTTGAGTCATCGACTCCTATCTTCCGGCCCTTACGGTCTTTAAGCCACTTCTGGCAGACCTGGTAGCCGCCGATTTGGAATTCCCAGACCTCAGGCGAAACACCTTCAAAGTATTGCGTTTTGTTGATGTAGATTCGCTGCGTTTTCTCGTCGTAGATAATTTTCTCGACGTCATTGGAGCCGGTAACAGGATACTTGGTAATGAGCGTGTTCAGGGTAGGCGATTCCATGAGGTGCAAGGATACGAGTTCAGTGCCTTTCTCTGCCAGCGCTTTGAAAAGTCCTTTATCCGAGGTCAGAGGCAGGCGAAGGAAGTCTATCTTGAGGAACTCGGCGTAGCGGGTGCGGTAAGTGGGAGAGTGAAAGATAGCGTAGGCATAGTGGAAGATATCCTCCGGGCCGAAGGTCTGCTCAAGGTCTCCCCTGCTATCATCGACAAAACGCAATCCCAGCTTATCTGAGAACTCTTTGATAAACTCCGGGTTCAGGTTGGGGCGGCGGTGTCCACCATCAAACTGCATCTCGCCTTCGGCGGGGTAGAGGTAGAGGGGAAGCAGGTAGTTAATTTCACGAGTCTTATTTGAAATGTAACAGGACTCTATGATGCCATTTGCAACTTCAACAAGAGACCATAGGCCTAATTGAGATTGTTGCCTACAGCAGACAAGACCAATATTCTTGTCTGCTAGCATGTGGCGCATGACATCAGGACGTGGCATACAATGGAAACCCCTGGAATGTCCGGTATAATAGGTGTATCTGGGATCAAACGGGCGGTAGAGGATAGGAACTACCTTTTCTGGAAGCAAACCAGAATCTTTGAGGTCTTTTTGTGCTAGAGACACTTTCCAGTCACGAGTATCTTTACCTAAATCGTATTTCTCTCTTGCCCCTTCGACAGACAATGAGGCAAAATCCTTAATGGTTGCTTCAACATCTTTTACAGCCCATTTAATAGTCAGGTCATCTCTGGCCGTAACGATACCAACGCTATTAACCGGAAATATATTAGTCACTTTCCAGCCTTTTTCATACTCTTCCGATTTCGCCTCATCTCTGGGCACGAACAAGTAATACGGGCTATGGGGTTCAAGTTTGTCCCATTCGGTCGTGCTAATGTCTGTCTCAGAAAGAGTGAAATATTTTGTCCCTGGCTGCGGGCTTGGCCAGTCACCATGCAGGCCCCAGAGATCTGTGTAGTGGACTGTGGCTGGTTCTGCTTTGCCTGATTCTTTCACAAAAAGACCTATAGCTACCCCCTGCTGAATATCAAAGACATTCTCGTCTCTGATATTACCCGGAGCTTGTTCTCCTCTTCTAGAACTGCCATGAAGATTAAGGATGTAAATATCGGTAAAAGTATTCATCAGTGACTGGCGCATGCCGCGGAAGGTCGGGTTATCCAGGTAAGAGTGATTGGTGATAAAGCCCAGGATGCCCTGCCCGGTGCGCTCGATACGCCATTGCCCGAAGCGGATGAATTTAACATAGTCATCTTGGAGCCACTTGGGATTTCTTTCTCCAAGAGGCTGTCCATCCACAACATAATAGTCATCCATCAATTTCCCGATAAACGTTGGGACAGTATCTACTATATCGTTTCTCGCTTTTACCCATTCCCACTTTCCATGTATCCTTTTCCAATATTGTGTACCGGCTTTGATAGCCTGTTTTTTCGTAGATGCATTTGCCGAGTGGCCGGAATAGGGAGGATTACCTAATACAACCATAATCGGTTTTTCTTTTTTAATTTCAGCAGCAGCGTTAGCTTCCTCGTTTATCCACCCTGCAAATACATTCTCAGCGTGTTTTAAGGCTTCATCCAGCGTATTGGTCAAGTAGATACCCAGTCGCTCGTCACTCTGAAATTTATAGCCTGTCTGTTGCAGCAGTAATCCCAGTTTGAGATGGGCGACGGCATAGGGAGCCATCAGCAACTCAAAGCCAAAAATGCGCTTCAGCAGTTTTTCCGCCACATAGTCGTTCCACATCCCTTCCTGGCCGGCAAAGGCCTGGCGAATTTCATTGATGACCATGTAGAGGAAGGTGGCCGTGCCGGTGGCGGGGTCAAGGATATATACATCGGGGTCTGCCAGCCCTTGCGGCTTGTTGAAGCAGTCTTTCAGCAGGCCATCTATTGACCGCACGATATATGAGACTACCGGCTCCGGCGTGTAATAAACGCCTCGCATCTCCCGCACCTTGGAATCGTAGGCTTTCAGGAAGGTTTCGTAGAAATGCACTACCGGGTCTTCCTTGCCGCTGTGCTTGCCGAAGTTCTTCAGGACGGCTTCCATGTCTGCCTGCGCCAGAATCTGCGTCAGGTCATCCACCAGCCAGGCAATACGGTCATCGAGTTCGGGCCCGGCGATGGTGTTAAACAGCTTGCGTAGGAACGGGTTGGTTTTCGGCAGCAGGTAGGCGGCATTCTGTCGGGTGAAGTCCTTGTTATCCGGCGCGTTACACCGGGCGGCAAACAGCCCATAGGTAATGGTCTGGGCGTACATATCGGCAAAGTATTCCGTAGAGAGATCAGGAATCAGGTTATCACGGAAAGCCGCCAGCTGGTTATGCAATCCGCCAGTCTCCGCCTCTTGCTTGAAGGCCCTGATAATCAGGTCGCGTATCATGTGCGCCTGACGAGCCATGCGCTCAGCCAGTTCTTTCGGCGTACCTACCCTCTCTGCCCGGTGGTGTAAAAAGCCACTTAGAAGCTCGGCAACTGCTTCAGCGCCTGCCTTATCCCGCCTTATTTTACCGTCCCTAGCTGGACCTCCCAGACGAGCTTTAAGTCGGCACTCGCCATCTACATACCAGCGGAACTCAAGGTAATCGGTAAGAATAAGATTTGTGAGGGAACTAAAATAGCGCTGTAACTGCTCTGATTTCTCCGCTTCATCTAGGCTCTTGCCAACATCCTTGGCTTCAACATAACCGATGGTAGCTGAACCCTTACCTATTACAAAGTCAGGTGCACCGCATTCAATTCTTCTTGGTTCATTGGTAGCGACTACACCTGACACTATTCCCTGTAGCAAAGTCTTGAGTGCTGGGCGGTGAGTATGCTCTGTTGCATTACCAGCAAGCAGTTCTTTCTCAATGGTGTGTGTATATTGAGCCAATAACTTGAGATTCTTTTCATTCACGACATGCTACCACCGTTTGAGCTTCGATTTAGCAGCATTATACTACATAATACGGCGGTATACATAAAGAAGCCTTGCGTCTTCGAATGATTAACTAGCCTAAGGCAGCGTGACTGCACAAAATAGCGCTTTGTTCACTCACGTTTTCAGGTCTTGAGAACTGGCGTCACAGAATCAAAATCTAGGCGTTTTTCTGGGTGGCTTACCATTTAACTACCTTCGCCGTTTCTTTGCCCTATCCCAATAAACATGCATCGGTAATCAGAAATGACTATTGTCGTATATACTTTAAGTATAAAGCGTCCATGCAGAGTGTCAATAGGGAAAAAGTAATGGTAATTAGGGGGGGCGATATCAGGTAGACTGGTGGTCTAGTCTACTTCGTCTGCCTCAAGGAAGATTATCACCGACTCAATAAGGCTAATTATCAGACTTCTAGCTACTCTAGGTAACTTATCAACCTGGGCAAAATGAAACCGCAGCTGGGGGTCCTCAAAGGTAGTTTGGGCATCGTAGTCCATATCCTCAAGCAGTCCAGCTAGCTGCCACAGATATTGTCTCTTGACACCAAGATGGTCTGCCAGCCGATTCAGCGAAAATAGGGTCGGCTGGTATTGCCTGTTGATGATACTGTGAACAGTCCCGGCACTGAGACCAGAATTTATCGATAGATTGCGGAGCGATAACCGCTTCTGCTTACACTGCTCGAGTAAGAAGTCACCTAGCTCTTTATTCGCCACATTACCACCTCCTCCACAAAAAATAAAGCAACCCCTTTTTAGCCATCATCAAGGGTTCAAAGGGGTTGCTTTCAGTGTTACTCTACTGCTGTATAGCGTATATAGCAGTAGACAACATCATATATGGCGTAGATACGCTGGGATTTTCGAGCCTCTCAACATCATGCAGAGTTTTCATCGACCTTGCTCACTCTCAATTTGTCCCATTTTGTCTATCTAAAGAGATATTATAGCAAAAGGGCTTGACAAAATGCAATTCCTGCTTTATACTTTTATATGAAGTGGTAGACAAAATTCTATGATATCGTAGATGCCCCTGGGAAGTTAAGGGTTTTGTTATTGATAGGTGGGAGTGGGCAGTGGTCACTAAAGTTAGAGAGCGTCGGTCTTGTATCGCTGTAAGGCAGCAAACCAAGGATGGCTTAGATTCAGTTAAGCACCCGGGGCAGAGTTATGATGGTGTGATTCAAGACCTGCTGCAATTTTGGAAGCAGAAAAAGAGGGAGTACTCGCGGAGAAAAGAGCAGCAGAAAGTGCCAGTAGGATGAACCTAAGTTCTGGAAGATGAAAAGACCTGTGGGGGCAGGTCTTTCCGAGGGAGTGGAAACAGGTAATGCTATATAACGCTTGTTATTATTCTAAAGCGATTCTGAAGATAAGTCAAATAAAAAGGGCTCAGAGACCCCAAGTGGGGGTGTGCTTGTGAGCCCTTTGGCTTTATTAAGCTGGCAGGGGATAGAGCGGTGGATATCCGGGCCAAGCAGAGTTTTCATCGACCTTGCTCACTGGCTCGCCTCCTTGCGGTTCTTCCCCTGCCGGGAAAGTGGCTGTAAGGGGGTAGGACTGGGCTCTTTGGCTAGTAGAGTTTAATTTTCTTTTTTGCTCGCTGGCTTTTCTGCTTTCGGTTCTGTGCCTTCAGTCCTGAAGTTGAAAGGAGGTGATGCGTATGGTTAGAGCCCGCAAGGGGGAGTGCGTGATAAGCGCAAGCAAAGCTTAAGAGAAACCTTGTCTCCATATAAAGGAGGGGATATTAGGTTTTATACTCTATTTATGGGGACACAAATAATAATCCGAAAGGGAGTGAATACATAATGAAAAGAAAATTGAAAGGAGTGCTGGGCGTAGCTCTGACTCTGGTCATGGTTCTCAGCCTGACAGTCGCCTTCGCGCCAGTGGCAGCCGCCGCTGACTATACGGAGAACGACTGGGGTGAGTGGGGACTGCCCTCCATTGATGCCGACACCGATGTCGGCACGATGGCAGTCGCCCCCGACGGCACCATCTTTGCCGCCGTCTTCGACGCGGACACCCGCGCATGGCTGGTGCAGAAGTCAGAGGACGATGGCTACACCTGGGACGACACCGAGCTGGATGATGCCGCCGATGCGATAGTGGATATAGCCGTTTCGCCCAACTACGATGATGATGAGATCGTCTATGTCGGCTGCGCTGACGGCACTGTCTATCGCCTGGAAGAGGCTGGCGATGGTGACGTAACGGCACTAAAGACTATCAGCGATAATGAAGGCATCGACGCCAGTGAACTC
>JAUVXS010000035.1 GCA_030603485.1 Dehalococcoidia bacterium | reverse complement strand
GCGCACTGCGCCAAGAGGGGCTCAAATGGGACATGCTGGTGCTATTATCGAGGGGGAGGGAGAAAGCGCAGAAAGCAAGATTCAGGCACTAAGGAGTGCCGGTTGCCTTATTGCCCAAAGCCCTTCAGAAATCCCCACCATTATAAAGAAAGGATTTGAGATTGGTTAAGATGCCCGTAATATATATTGATGAGCAGCTTTGTAAAGGTTGTGGACTATGTTGCTTCTACTGCCCGAAAACAGTTTTGCAGTTCTCCGATGAGCGCAATGAGAAAGGATACAGTATTGTCGAAGTCCAACATCCAGAAAATTGCACGGGCTGCGAACTGTGTGAGATAACTTGCCCGGATTTAGCTATCCATATTGAATCAGACAAGAAGATTTAAGCCATGCAAGAAAAGATTATTGGTATTCTGGGAGGAATGGGACCGGAAGCAACAGCTGCTCTTTTCCAGAAAATAATCAAGACTACCCCTGCCAAGAAAGACCAGGACCATTTGAGGATTATAATTGATAGCAATCCCAAGATACCAGAACGCACATCGGCAATATTGGGGAAGGGCAAAAGCCCCTTAAAACAATTGCAAGAAACACTTCGTAACCTGGAAAGAGCTGGGGCTGAGATAATTGCCATACCCTGTAATACGGCACATTACTATTACAATGAGCTCCAAGCAAGTGCCAATGTGCCTATAATCAATATGATTTCAGAAACAGCAGTATATATTAACCAGAATTTCCCCAATATAAAGAAAATAGGTTTATTGGCTACTGCTGGAACGGTAAAGTCAGAAATATACCAGAAGGCAAGCATAGGGGCGGAAGTAATAACACCAGATGGTTGTGAGCAGGAAATAATCATGAATGCTATCTATGGAGAACAAGGTGTAAAAGCGGGTTTCACTCAAGAAAAGCCGCGCAATGCCATATTAGAAGTAGCTAAAGCCCTAATCAAGAGGGGGGCAGAAGCTATTATAGTAGGCTGCACAGAAATTTCACTGGTGTTAAGTCAAGGGGATTTACCCGTTCCATTAATAGACTCTTTACAAGTTTTAGTAGCGGCTGTTATCAGAGAAGGGAGTAAAGTTGATTGACACAAGTAGCTGGACTAGCAACTAAGGAGGAATTTAATGACTGAAACCAATGCTTTCCAAATGGTAGTCAGCCGAATCGATGCTATCTGTGACAGGCTGAATATTAAGGATGTATATCGCTTGCGACTAGAAAAGTGTGAACGTGAACTCACTGTCAATTTCCCGGTAAGAATGGACGACGGGACAGTAAAAGTCTTTACTGGCTTTAGGGTTCACCATAATGACACCAGAGGGCCAGCCAAGGGTGGCCTCCGTTACCACCCTGATGTTACCCTGGATGAAACCAGAGCACTGGCAGCATTAATGACTTTGAAGGCAGCCGTTGTCAATATACCCTTTGGTGGTGCTAAGGGAGCGGTTGTTTGCAATCCGGAGCTTATGTCCCAAGCTGAAATAGAGAGAATGACACGGCGTTATACCAATGAGATATCAATGTTGATAGGTCCAGACAGGGATATTCCAGCCCCTGACATTGGCACAAACCCCCAGGTAATGGCGTGGATGATGGATACTTACAGCATGCTAAAAGGCCATACTGTTCTGGCTGTGGTTACAGGCAAACCTGTCGGAATAGGTGGCAGTAAGGGTAGGTTGGGTGCTACGGGTCGCGGCTGTGTGATTAATGCCCGGTTGGTAGCCGAGCATCTGGGTATTGGTCTTGAGGGGGCCACAGTTGCTGTTCAGGGTTTCGGTAATGTAGGCTCTGTTGTGGCAAGACTATTAGCTAGAGAAGGTAGTAAAGTCGTGGCAATAAGTGATGTCAAAGGAGGTATTTATAACGAGAAGGGACTGGATGTGGAAGCCGTGTTCCGTTATAACCAACAGACAGGGTTAGTAGTTGACTTCAAAGATGCCGAAAATATAACTAATACTGAACTGCTGGCGCTACCCTGTGACATATTAGTGCCAGCAGCTATAGAAGACCAGATAGGTAAAGCCAATGCCGCGGATGTAAAAGCAAGAATAATTGTGGAAGGTGCTAATGCACCAATTACTCCCGAGGCGGATAGGATTCTTAATAATAATAGAGTATTGGTTGTTCCCGATATATTAGCCAACACAGGTGGTGTAGTAGTATCTTACTTTGAGTGGGTACAAGACGCGCAAGCGTTCTTCTGGAGTGAAGACGAGGTAAACCGTCAACTGCAAGTGGTGATGGATAACGCCTTCCACGAAGTGCAAGAAATAAGCCAGCACGAGAAACTGGATATGCGAAATGCTGCCTATATGCTTGCCATAAAGCGAATAGCAGATGCCATGGAAGCCAGGGGAATATTCCCATAATTACTGAGTCGGGCAGGTGGCATCCCGCCTGCTAGGCGAGAGAAGCAAGGGCAAAACCCTCAGGTTGGGGGCAGATGTATTAAGGCGGAGAGCTTACTAACAATGTTTTTGAAAGGAAAGCCCATTAGGGTATTCTATGGATGGTGGATTGTTGGTGCATCTTTCCTTACTGCCTTATGTGTAGGTGGGGTTGTCTTCTATGGTTTCACCGCCTTTTTTGAGCCCATAGCGAATGAGATGGGCTGGAGCTATATGCAAATCTCACTTGCTGCTTCGCTACGCGGCTTGGAGATAGGTATCCTTGCCCCATTCACCGGAATACTGGCTGATCGCTGGGGTCCCAGGAGGCTCATCAGCAGTGGCGTGTTCATTACTGCAGCGGGGTTAATTCTCCTAAGCACTACCACATCCCTTGTTATGTTTTATGGGGCTTTCGCTCTAATAGCCATAGGCATGAGTGCTTCTACTATGACAGTCCTAATGACAGCCATTGCTAACTGGTTTCGGAGGAAGGTGGGCATAGCCAGTGGCATAGCAATCTGTGGCTTTGGTTTCAGTGGCTTGCTAGTCCCGGTAATAGTCAGGCTCATTGCAGTGTATGAGTGGCGCATGGCGTTAAGTGTCCTTGCCTTAGGTATGGTGGTTATAGTTCTACCGCTTTCGCTCTTGTTTCGACATAAGCCTGAGCAATATGGTTACTTTCCAGACGGTGAGACAGAAAGCCTCAGAACGAACTCCAATGGTCCACATCTGTCGCAAGCTGTCGAGGTAGAGGTGAAAGTAAAGCAAGCCCTTAAGTGTGGCACATTCTGGCGTTTAGCCTTGGCCTTTATGTATCATACGATGGTAGTGAGTGCCGCAGTCACTCATGTAATGCCTTATCTAAGCAGTATCGGTATCAGCCGGTCGATATCCAGTTTGGTGGCCACTGCCATCCCGCTGGTGAGTATTTTCGGTCGCCTTGGCTCTGGCTGGCTTGGAGACAAATTTGATAGGCGACTGGTGGCTACGGGAAGTCTTGCTATGATAGGTTGCGGGATGCTCTTTTTTGAATATGTTTCCACTACGAGTACTTGGATGTTAGTCCCCTTCCTCGTTCTTTTTGGCATCGGTTACGGGGGTAACACTGCACTAAGGCCATCTTTGGTGAGAGAATACTTTGGTAGAACCAATTTCGGAACCATTTTTGGCCTTATCGTTGGCATTGGCGGCATAGGAGTCATAATAGGCCCAACTTTAGCCGGGTGGGCATACGATAACTGGGGTAGTTACTATGTAATCTGGTTCTTTTTTGCTGGCCTTGCTGTTGTGGCTCTAATTTCAGTCTTAAAAATTACTCCGGTCAGACATATAGTTGAACCCTCCCCCTCCCGTGTGGTGCCCCAGCCGTAATCGGGCAAGTAGCATCCCGCTGGGAAATCATATGGAGATAAATTAAATGAAGACCTTGGTCTTGCGCAAGATGCCTGTTGGCTCGTTTACGCGGTTTAAGTTTGTGTGTGTAGGCCCCAAGAAGCTGATTAGCGGGGGGCTACTGAAGCTGGAGCGGGTCTAGGTCATCTGCCCTGCTTGCGGAGAGCAAGTTGAAGCTGTAGCCAGTGACGGGCGGATTAAAGGATACTGCGCGGTTGCTAAGCAGTATGTGGACTTTCCAATTGAGACACAGCTGGAAAGAAAGAATTTTCACCAAGCCCCTGAGTTTCGGGCTGGGCTAAGCGCTCGTATGAAGAAGCGGTGGCAAGATCCTGAGTATCGGGCCAATCAGATTGCCATTCGTACCGGCAAACATCCCACCGCTGAGACTAGGGCTAAAGTATCTGCGATGATTAACACAGCTGAGTATCGGGCTATGCACAGTGCTGCTACAAAGAAGCTCTGGCAAGACCCCGAATATCGAGCCAAGCAGATTGCCAGCCTGAGGCACTACGATTGAAATTTAATCCCCCAAACTCCCTTTTGAAGGGAGTATAGCACCTTGCCCTTTCAGCTTTGCATTGTCCGGAAGCCGTTGGCAACTTTCAGCTTACCACTTCGGTGAGGCCTGCGGAGTTGGCTATGCGGTGCATCAAGATTAATCCCTTTTTTGTTTTTAGCTTTACGAATTTATTTACTTAAAATCTCATATTGCTACACTATGCTACTTTACAAAAGACCCTTTAGAAAAGAAAAAGAAGTAACTACTTTTTTGATAAAAGCTTTAAAGTGGAACTTGGCTATTTCGGAAGCGAACTCAGGTAAGAGAAGATAGCAAGCGAGCTGAGAGGTGGCTGAAGAAAGAGGAGGAGACAGCCAGGAGAAAGGCAGAGTAGCCGGCATTACTCCAGTTCTAGTGTTTCCCAGCTGAAAAGAGGTCGAGGGTTGCCCCCTCGCCCCTATTTTTTACCTCTAAGTGTACAAAATGAGCAATTGTTGCCTAAGTTAAACAATGCGCTAGATTGTTATAAAATTTTGTGGCGGTTGATTTACAAATGTGTCAAATAAATCTCCACGTGACTTTTCAATCAGTATAGGTTTTAAACTACTGAGCTGTGTACCGAGCCTCAGGTGCATCTGCTGAATATACTCCCATCTGCTTTGGGCCTCAGTGGGCAAATTGTTAATCTTTTGGCACAAATTTAAAGAGAGGCGCGACTCTACTTCCAACACCCGATTCAGTACCTGATTGAGAGCTACTAAGATATCAATAACATGTGCTTCCTCAAAAGGATCAACGTCCTTCAACTCCTTTTCAACTGAGCTTAAAGCACTTAGCTGCTCGGCCCCGAGACTTTCGATATAGTAATTCCACCCCTGAACTCCAAAGTCTCCTAGTTTACTTTGAACACCCGAATTGCTCAAGAGGTCTCGTGCAAAGTTGCGAATGGAGAATTCTAACGTTCTAGCGTCCTCAACTAAGGGCTGTAAATTTCGAACCAGATTTTCATTGTCACGACCCTTCCGCTCAACCCGTCTCGCAATCCACATTGCAATTGGTCCTATAGCTACTAATGCTAAACCCCACGACGGTTTAGTTGGATTAGCAGTAACAAAATAAAGGGCTATGGCCGCTCCCAATACAACTAAAACCCCCAGTAATGTGGCATGTTTTCTAAGCCATTTCATCGCCATTTTGTCTCCTCCTTGTCTATGATAACTGAATAGGCTTACCGTTGTTGCCAATTTCTCCGCTGACAGCCTAATGCTAATGCGCGCTTGTTCCCTGGTGTCGATATATGCGGTTGCCAACATCCAGAGTATGCCAAGCCCAAAAAATAGCAACATACCTACATTATTACCTTGAAAGGCACTTAGGTTACTCGCTATGAAAACAGCTACCGCCAATAAAAGAAAGTGATAACGTAGAAATCTTGCCCAAAATTCAATCTTATCCCACATTCATACATCCTCTTTCAAGTGCTGGCTTTCCTTACTAGCCACGTAGCTTACTTGCCGGATTGAGTGCTCCGCGTACTATCACAGTGGCGATACCTATAACTCCCTTTGGAGAAGGATCAATACCCCTCTCAGTTCTACCTTCGCATACCCGCACATCATCGATAATGCTTGGCGTAGCGGTCACTCGCTCCGAGATATCCAGTATACATAGTAAGCCTAGCCTGCAATCTCGGCTCACAATATATTGTGTAACCTGAGGCAAGCTTGATTCGATAAAATCCTCTAGTTTTCCCTGTTCCCTGAATACCTTCAACTCTACCGGAACGCCACGTACCAGTATATCTAAAAATCCCCTACCTGCTTGAACCTCACGGAGAACGTCAGTACGATTGAATTTGATACATAAATAACGGGACATATCTTTCTGAAAGTCCTTCTCATCTGTTTTCAAGCTTGTAAAGCTTGGGTCAGTAAGTTGATATCCAGCGTAGTTGATAATACAGGTGATTATTTCCTTTTCATTTGTATACTTTGATAATGAAATATCAGAAACGAGTTTCCCAAGGTCTTTATAAACCTTATCAACAGCCTCGGCTTCCGCCGATCCCTGAGCTGATAGCCTAGCTTCATCAAGCACTCGGAATTTTAATTGAGATTTTCCGAAGATTGTGCAAGACTCTTTTGTTCCATCAGTTTTCTGCAAGTATGCATTAATATTTATATCAATTGGTTCACTGGACTCTGATTGCGCATGCTCGAATTTGAGATGCCCCTTTATTTCGTACTTGTTTTTTTCTTTAGAAAGAGGCACCGGTTGCCTAGGAAAAAGATATTCATCTTCAGGAAGAGTCGATACCGGTGTTAGATATAGTTCCAGTGTCTCCGTGTCTAGGTCAAAGAGCTCTACTTCGATTCGCAAGTCGTGAATGCGACCAGCTACCATGCTAATGATTTGTGGAATTTCTTGACCATCAATCGAAACATTAGCGAATGCTACTCTTGCATGACTAGGAGCAGTTTCTTCTTTGATCTCTACTTCGGATATGTCTTGCTTTATGCGACTACGCCAACTCCTCGGCACCGGCAGATCTTGTCGCGGCATCGGCATCGGAAAAAGTCTTAACTTTTGTAGGAATTCTTGCATACCTTCAGTTGGTGAAAGGGAAGCAACCCTGCTTATTTGATCCTTGATATGCCCCCCGAGCAATTCATGTCCATCCGCTAGGCTGACCTTAAGTGCTTCTGATAGTCGAGCTTTAATTGCGCTTCGCTTTGCATCTTGCTCCGGTTCACCGTTCAGCACACATTGATACCACTGTGCTAAAAATTTAGCCGCCGAGGCTAATTCTTCTTGAACTTGTAAAATTCTTTCGTCAACTTGATCAACTATGACTGCTTTTAATCTTTCAATCCGGCTAATTATTTCTTCCGATGCTACCTGTAAAACTACTGGGTTATCATTTAGATTCAACCATGATTTTCTCACTTGTAACCAATCAGTGTAAAAATCGGGTTTCTCTTCCTCTTTTGGAATAACTTCATCCAATCCAAATGGCAGTTTTCTTTTTGGTTTTTCCTGCGAACCGATTAATTCTAAGGCTTGTTCTACAGTCTCCTTTGCTTTTTCCAGGTCGGACTCTACTATAGTTGTCTCCGCCACTAAAAGTAGCGCTAATGCCCTGTAATGAGTTCGCTGCCAATCATATCGTTCCTCCGAAGGCAATAGGGCAACATACCTTTCAAACAGCGCTGCAGCTTCTTTATATAGTCCAACCGTTATTAGTAGACAGGCGAAGTGAACAAGATTATGCGGCTCCTTTTGAGCTTGGGCTACAGTCAGTAACCTTGAAGATTCGGCTTTGATAGTTTCTGGTTCGAGGTCATATAATTCCTCAAACTCAGCATCACTATGTCCACTGTGATATCCGCTTCGACTTGTTGTTATCTCCAAATTAAATTGAGAATAGTAATCTAACAATACCGATAGATATAGCTTTTGATACTCAATATGACCCTGAGCAAGTCTACGTAGTAGGCGAAGCCCATCCTTCGCTGAGTAGAAATACTTGTGACCCGCCAGGTTTTTTATGATTAGTGCAGCATACGGTAAAAATGAAGTATGCGAATTTGCGATGTTTAAGAGTGCAGATGAAATTTTTTCAAGTAAGTAATACTGGGAAGGGTCTTCCCTATAAGCCGAATAGAGGATCATTAGGCTATTAACTACTTTTCCAGCTAGCTTAAAGTCCTCTATCTTGATCCACTCAAAAGCTTCGACGGCAGCTCTCACAGGATACAAATACTGGTCGCCTAATAACGCTGCCAATGCCACTATTACGTCTTCAGGTAAGCAGTTACGGTTACGCACAACTAGCTTTCTGTAAGCTTCAGCGGCAGCACCACGCACAATAAAAGACACAGTATCAAAGAGATGTGGAAAAACCATTGGCACTATATTTGCCGTAAGCTCTGTATTCCGTTCTCCAATGTCACCTAGAAGCAACAAAAGTTCGCTTTTAAAAGAAGCAGCAACTTTTGTATCAGAACTTCCAATTAATTGCTTGATCTCGATAATGGTCTTCTCAATGTCCATAAATCCGATGTGTCTAACGACTTCGCGTAAGTTGCGCGCTACTCCGCTTAAGGCAGAAAGATCAGTTTGATATTCTAGGTAAGAAATGTCCAGACTATCTGATGGGGGTACGTTCGCTCTTTTACTGTCCAAGCGCCCAGTAATGATTGCAAGCGCGCCAAAAAGGGGCGTAAGATGATCGAATGAGATGTCAGTACTTGTTCTGGTTGCAAGCGATAGCATATCTGAGGCCTCAAATTTTGTTTGATCATTAAGGCTTTCGCTTGTAAGAAGGTTAATGAAGGGCCCAATCCAGACATTAGCTACCTTTATTACCTCATCACGTATGAACACATGAATTAATGCTTTTTGTAGATCTTCGTCGGCCTTTTCAATTGCATCAAACAGCTTTTCGGATACATCATCAGGCTCAATAACCAGCATTTTAGCGAACGTTTCACATATCGATGCGTCCACATACATTTCCTCGTCTTCCCGTACTTGCGACAGTGCTTTAAGTAATGGCTGAAAATAATAATCTACGATGGATTCTGGTGATATCTCTAGGAGTATTTGAACTGCTGCACAGGCCGTTGCAACTAAGTACGATTCGCTAGAATTAAGTAGAGTTATTACAACATCACGGGCAAGCTTAATATTTTTCTCTACAATAGCTCTGAAGGCTTTCTCAGGCCCTTCGCGGCGTTTTCTAGAATCACGAAATCCAAAATGTGGGAATGGCTCAATGGGCGTTGAAAGGCAAGAAACTACAGTACTGATTAATTTAGTAGTTAAAGCAATTTCGTTTTGTTCAATTGCTTCGGTGACTATCATACATGCAGAATCTATGTTCCTATATTCGTCGAGAGCCACAATCGCCCCTTCGACAGCGATGGATAGTATGCTTTTATCTTCTCGCCCAGCCAGAAGTACGATTTCCATTACAACACTTCCGACCTGTGTATCAAGAAAGGCTCCAATGAGCACTGATGCTAAATTGGGTGATATTATAATTGGTCTATATTTAGTACCTTGGAGGAGTTTATCAGCAGCCTCTTGTTTGTGTTCATCGCTTAATAGGAGGCCAGCCAATTCACGTGCTTTAATATCTGTTTCTACATCTGCTGCAAGCGCCTCTGCTGGATTTGAAGGTGTCATTCCTTGTAGTAACTGACTCGCTTTATCAACTTCATTTTTGACCTTCTTACGGTCTCGTGCCTTTGAGATAACGGCCTCTCCAAAATTGTCAGAGGTAACAGGATTGTGGTGGGGACAATCGAAGCAGTTTGTTTCGATGAATAAGGTTGCTGTTCCCGCTACAGTCATTCCTGAATAACCATGATGGAAGCGGCAGCCTACGCGTTTTGCTCCTATTGGAAGGCCGACCATTTGCCCAAGAGGGCTAACATTCTCTTGGTGAATATCGATGTGCTTACACCAATTTTTAACATGTTGATGAGGCACATCCTCTCGTTCCATCCGGATAGTCTCGTCTATTTCTTTCTGTAAATTCTTTCGAACCATATTACTAACATTATACCACTGCCGGTAAAACTGGTATGAATAGTCAGATGATGAACCGATTAGTTTTGCCTACTGAGAGTTTCGCAACAAGCTATTTTGTGTAACGCTTAGTTATTCGCTAGAAAAAGGTCCGCCAAATATTATGCCTGAAGGTCAAGCATGAAACTGTGAGACAAAAAAAGGAACGTTTTTAAGAGGACAAGAAATGGGGAGACTACGAATCAAGATAAACATAAAGCTAGTTCACCGGCTCCGTAGGGCGGGGTTAGGTTGGCGTACTATCGCACGGCGATATTACAGCTATACCAAGAAGGATATAAGCTGGATGACCCTAAAGAGAAGGCTTATTGAGGCGGAGCTTGCCGCACAAGAAGGCAATGCCGGCCATTGAGCACTACAACCATAGCCCACTTCACCAAGGTCATCTGTGAGCAATGCTGGAAGGGTAGGGAGCTTAAGGCGTGAGGGAAAACATATACTAGCCGTAGCCGTGCTATGAATGCAGCCTGACAAGCAGGCATCAGAAGCAACTAGAGTCTGTTACTCTTCTGAAACAATGTATCTGGCAGTCTTTTGGAAATAATCTTCTACATCCTTCCTACCTGCAATATAACCAAGAAATCTAGCTGAACTAAGAAAGACAAGTAGACTGTGAAAACACGAAAATATCAGATGAGGTTGACTAGCTTTGAATTTCAATAGAGGTACGTCGTCTATCATTACTCTATTAACTTCTACACTCTTTGCTAGGCCACCAAAACTAGAATGTGCCGCCTGTGAGCCCTTGCGATAGACCTGGCAATATAAATATTCATAAAAATGCTCTTCATTGCATGTCGGTGCATAAGCCTCATCAACTAATTTTACATTCTGTTCTAGGGGTTTGCCAGTCCAAGTTGCTGCACTCCTCCCCCATTTGCTTACATATTCGTTTCGTTTACTGTTTAAGAAACCTACTTCAGAAGCTGAAACACCGCTTAATCGTTCAAGCCCAATTTGTTTCAAGTGGTTGTATGTCTTGTATATCTCAATATATTGAAAATCTTGATACCTCTCTATGTCCTGCGGAATTAATTGTTTTGATAGCAACGCCATAGAAATGATACTTTCAAACATCGAGCGTGAAAGCGAATAAATATCCGCAACCCTTTGGCGTTCTACGAGATACTTAATTGACAGAAATGTAGAAGAATTGCGGTAATGGTTAAGAAAAACGAGATTACCCCTAACAGGATCTCCCTTAACTCCGACAGGGTCTAGTGCTTTTAGGAAATCAAGCGCCTCTTGGCTAACCCTTATAAAATTAGATTTTGTGAATTTTTCTTCTATCATTCTCCAGTCGCAGTTGTTTTTCCTTGATATTTATGCTCTTTCCGTCAATCTACTGATATATCCACACCACTGGCAGTTCGGTGAGTGTTCCGGTGGCTCAGGAAGTTCCAACACATCTAATACCTCGTCCATGAAATTAAGGAAGCCTTGCTCATCTTTTTTCTTGTAGTAGGGAAGGTCCAGAATAATTAAGTCACAGCCTTTTGCCCTTGGTGGTAACTCTTCCCGGGCGTCGTGCTGTTTAATGTCTTTTCTTTCCGACTTGGTGGGAGCAATGTCATAAGCCCGGCACCTACGATTCATTACCAAGCAGGCATCTATGGTTACACCCCCTCCGGCCATCGGGTCAACCACTAAATCCCCCTGTTTCGAGTAGCGATAGAGAATATTTAGGACTTCTTGCCCATATAAGTTCCTAGGGAATGTCGCCAAACCGAGCCTTGGGTCTCTCTGGTTGAATTTCCAGAAATCGGACATCCTCGGTTGAGTATTGCCATAGTTCTCATTGCCAAACAGCTTAAACCGATCAATGTCATCCTTCCCCCCAAGTAGGATTGCCCACACTAGGGGCTGATCAAGATTATGGTATTGGGCTATCTGCTCAGGGGTGAGACCGGAGGTGTATTCTTGTTGAAAAAGTTTACCATCAAAGATTTTCAACATTTTGGAAACCCCCGTCCTGTCTGCAAAACCTGTTACTTCGGCAATCTCCTCCTGTGTCCACCCCAGCAAATGTAGCCTATAGGCAACAGCATCCCTTGATGCCTTTCTACGGTTGACCTCTGCACCGATTAGCTGGGACATATAGCCTTCGCTTACCCCGAAGGTGTCAGCCATCTCCTTTATAATGCCTACTAGCCCATTTATGGGGCGGCCAGCTACAATCCTTAAAGTTTGAAATTCCAGGTCTCTTTCCCTCAGTCTATCCCCGTGGGCTAGATTACACTGGGTGCTTACTATGCGGAGCTTTTCTAACCATTCCGCTTTGTCTAGGATTTCATCTCTCCAATGTGTAACCTCTAGCCCGTCAAGCCCTGCCTTCTTATAGGCCTCCAGTCTGTGGAAGCCGTCAAGGATAATGGTTTTTGCCTTGCCATCCTCACTGATGTTTTGCACCAGAATCGAGGGGAATCTTGCCCCGGCCTTTAGAGCCTCAGCATAATTTTCTATCGTTTGGTGAGATATTTGAGTTCTTGGGTAAATGTCGGGGTCTTTTATGATATCAGCTAGTTTCATAGTTATCCCTCCTCTTCAATAGTCACCCTAAGCCTTTGCGATACCGGCTCCCCCAGTGCCTCTCGCTGGACATATAAAGTGCCGACAGCTATATCCCGGCTACTGTGAGCCTCATGGCCAAGCTCCTCTTTATACCGGATGGTGTTCTTGGTCTCCTTTTCGTAGGTGAACCTCAGCTCTAGTTTGTCCATCGGTTGCCTCCTTCAAGGTTTTCTTCTTACTCAACTCTTCCTGGCACCGGCGCACCTGCACCGCACGACCCGGGCACTCGCGGTCATCGTAAGGACACGCCCAGCCGTGCCATGGATTCAGATCCTGATAAGCCCAATAATTCGGCCAACTAGCATAGATACAGCCGGGGGGCCAGTAACGCTCAAATTGTCCTATACTCATTCACTCCCCCCGGCTATAACTTCAGCACCCTGCTTCTTTGCCTCATGGACCAGCCGCAGGTGTGCCTCACTTGCATTACCCTGGCAAAGCTCCTCCAGCTCTGCCATAGTGTAGACCGGATATCCCCTAGGCACTCCTTCCACATTCTCATCCAATACCACCGCTATAATGCCACCGCCCAGGGTACTGCACTTCCACAGGCACCAGCCTTGGTTTCCCAGCAATTCCCTAGTGCGCTCAGCGACAGCCTCAGCCGGCTGAGGCTCGTCCTCCTTTTGCACTGGTACTGGAGCTGATTGTTCCCATAGAGCTTTTCCCATAATGATCACCATCATTTAAAGTATGGAGTGCTTATATGTTTTTTTTGTGGTGATTTTGGAGACGCCAAAGCTAAATTGTGCGTAACCACTTTGTAACCACTTTTTTAAAACCTCCCAAAAATTAGCTTCAGTTGTGCGTAACCACTTTGTAACCA
>JAUVXS010000110.1 GCA_030603485.1 Dehalococcoidia bacterium | reverse complement strand
AAAAAGAGCTACCAGTGAAGCACCAGTCCCATAAGCGGGAATGATAAACAGGAAATTGGGAGCGTCATGCCATACAAGGTAGAGAATAGATAGCCCTATGATGCCAATGCTGACTACAGTCAGCCCCATAACCGCTCCACCCCTGAAGGCGACTCTTAATCCCTGGTTCAGCCCCTTCTGTGCCGCAGCACAGGTCCGGCCATTGGACCTGAGCGCCATGTTCATGCCAGCATAGCCAGCGCCCATAGAACATAGAGCACCAAAGATGAAAGCTACACTCAATCTCCAACCCAAACTGGGGATGACCCCTAGAATGATGGCTATTATCACTACCACAATGCCCAATGTGAGATATTCCCTATGAATGAAAGCCAGTCCCCCTTCTTTAATGGCAGCAGAAATCCCCTTAATTCTCTCTGAGCCCTCGTCTTGCCTTAAAACATAGCGCACGAAGAATACAACTACACCAGCCGCCACGAGCCCCGCTATTATACAAATCCAGACTAAATCCATAACTCTCCCTCCTGTACAGGCACAAAATTAGGGCACTCAAGCCAAATCCAGGTGCCCTCGCTTTTGTTTGCCAAAGTATGCATACTAGAGACGTAAGTCTAATATAAAGAACTCTGTCCGTCAACGATTCTAAGCACTCCCTGCCAATTTTTGTGTAGTTGAGGGCCGTCGCGCATCCTCATCTAAGAAAGGCTTGCAGGCTATGTTGAGATACAGCAAGAAATCATTGACCTTGGTCGGGGCTGGATAGTAAAATCAGCCCTGGAAGCGAACAAAAGTAGCCGAAAGTGACCGATAACCTTCAAGAAATAAGGGGTCAAAGATGCCGGGAAGAATCAATGGTCGTTAATCACCCTTCAACAAAAAAAGCTTTGAAATAGCCTATAATAGCCTATTAAGGAGGTAGAAATGGATTTTGAATTTACCGAAGAACAAAAGATGTTCCAAGCAATGGTGCGGGATTTTTGTGTCAGGGAAATCGAACCCTATGCCGCTGAATGGGATGAAACAGAGAAGTTCCCCCACGAGGTTGTCAAAAAGATGGTTGACGCCGGGTTGTATAGCGTTCATTTTCCTGAACAATATGGGGGAAGTGGGGACGAAGTAACCTTTACCATAGCCAATGAAGAAATTTCCCGTGCCTGTGCCGGTATAGGCGTCATATATCTTGTTAGCCTCGGCCTGGCTATGTATCCCATCGTCATGCATGGCAATGAACAGCAAAAGAGTCACTACATTCCCCGTGTAATTAACGGAGCGGTAGTGGCTTTTGCCTTAACTGAGGCCATGGCTGGCAGTGATGTCGCCGCCCTGGACACAAAATACGCCCGAGAGGGCGACTATTATGTTCTGAATGGGCAGAAGATTTTCATAAGTAATGGTGCTGAAGCTGAATTTGTAACCACCTTTGCTACGAAAGACAAATCGCTGGGCTATCGTGGCATCAGTGCCTTTGTCGTGGATAAGGATACCAAGGGCTTCTCTGTAGGCAAACTTGAAAGAAAAATGGGACTGCACCCTGCTTCGGTGGCAGAGCTTATCTTTGATGATTGTAGGATACCTGTGGCTAATATGTTAGGCGAGGAGGGGAAAGGCTTCAGGATAGCCTTGGAAGGCATAGATGCCAGCAGGGTCAGCATAGCTGCGCAAGCACTGGGTATTGCTCAAGCCGCTTATGATGCAGCCGTGGCCTATACTAAGGAAAGGAGACAATTCGATACCGAACTCGCTCGCCTTCAAGCAATCCAATGGATGATTGCTGATATGGCTACGGAGATAGACGCCGCTCGGTTGCTGACCTACAGGGCTGCCTGGTTAACCCATAAGGAGGGACACGCTCCCCCTAAAGAAGCGGCAATGGCAAAGCTTTATGCCTCCGAGGCAGCTCACAGGGTGTGCCACAAAGCCGTTCAGATATTCGGTGGCTATGGCTATACTAAAGACTTTGCCGTGGAACGCTACTACCGTGACCAGAGAATAACCGAGATTTATGAAGGAACATCGGAGATGCAGAGGTGGACAATTGCCCGCCAGGCATTGGGTGTAAAGTGAAGGGGTTGATTTATGTTTACAGAAAAAACCTTGCAAGAAGTACAGACCGGTCGGGAAAAATGGGAGAAAGAAGTAGAGAAAGCTAGAAAGCAAAAGGCTGAGAGGGGAAAGAGATTTTCCACCGTTTCCGACCTCGAAATAAAGGGAATTTATACCCCGGAAGATATTAAAAACCTGGATTTTGCCAAAGACATTGGCTATCCCGGCATTTTCCCGTTTACCAGGGGATGTCAACCCACAATGTATCGAGGGAGGGAATGGACCTTTCGCATGTTCTCGGGGATGGGCGGTGCTGAGGATACTAATAAAAGATGGCATCACCTGCTTAAGGAAGGTGAGACAGGGCTGAGCACTGCCTTCGACTTCCCCACTTTAATGGGATATGATACCGATTCGCCTCGGGCCAGGGGTGAGTGTGGGAAATGTGGGGTGGCAATTGACACCCTGAAAGATTTCGAAATTCTGACCCGTGGGATTCCCCTGGATAGTGTCACTACTTCTATGACTATCAACCCCCCTGCCTCCGTACTATGGGCAATGTATCTGGTTGTTGCCGATAAATCGGTCATGAGCTGGGACAAAATCGGGGGCACAATTCAAAACGATATGCTAAAGGAGTTTATTGCCCAGAAGACATTCATGCTCCCGCCCGAGCCATCAATCAGGCTGATAAGCGATACCATTGAGTTCAGTACCAAGAACGTTCCCCTGTGGAATCCTATAAGCATTAGCGGTTACCACATTCGGGAGGCAGGCTCTACTGCTATCCAGGAATTGGCTTTCACCCTGGCTGACGGGATAGCCTACGTTCAAGATGTCATGGAAAGAAAGAAGCTGGACGTCGATTCCTTTGCCCCGCGCCTTTCTTTCTTCTTTAATTCTCATCTTGATTTTTTTGAGGAGATTGCCAAGTTCAGGGCAGCTCGAAGGATGTGGGCTAACATTATGAAAGACAGGTTTAAAGCTAAGAATCCTCGCTCCTGGTGGATGCGGTTCCATACTCAAACTGCCGGGTGTTCTCTGACTGCCCAATAACCCTACAATAATATTGTCAGAACCGCCACTGAAGCCCTGGCTGCGGTCCTGGGTGGGACACAGTCTCTACATACCAATGCTCTCGATGAGACCCTGGCTTTGCCCTCTGAATTTGCTGCTACCGTCGCTCTGCGTACCCAGCAAATTCTTGCCGATGAAATAGGCGTCGTTAACACCATAGACCCCCTGGCTGGCTCTTATTTTGTCGAGTCTTTGACCAACCAGATAGAGGAAAAGGCCTGGGAGTACATCAATAAGATAGACGATATGGGAGGAATGCTTACTGCTATTAATAAAGGTTTTCCACAACTGGAGATTGCCGATGCTGCCTATCATTATCAACGGCAAATAGATAAAGGAGAGAAAGTCATGGTGGGGGTGAATAAATATGTCATTGAAAAGGAGGCTCCACCCGATATACTAAAAATAGATGAAGAGATCGAGGAAAGGCAGGTTGCCAGGTTGCAGGAAGTAAAAAGGGCGAGAGATAATCATAGGGTGACTCAAATTCTCAACGACCTTCGCGCCGCTTCCAGGACGGACACAAACTTAATGCCCTATGTGATAGAGGCAGTAAAGGAATACACTACTGAGCAGGAAATTTGTGATGTCTGGAGGGACATCTTCGGAGAGTATCGAGACCCGGGATTTTACTGAACTCTACTCCTAGAATTCCCCTCTCCTTCGAAGGAAGGGCACAGGTAAGTTTTTCAAGCCCTCCCCTCTTAATAAGAGGTGAGGGAAAGCTTAAAATCCCCCTCTTAAGTTAAGAGGGGTCAGGGGAGTTATGAAGTAGTGGCGGGGCTTGTCCCCGCCAAAAAGGGGACTATCTGAAGGTGAAGGCAATATGGTGAACTCAGGAAGAAAGATACGGATTCTGGTGGCCAAGCCTGGATTGGATGGACATGACCGGGGAGCAAGAGTCATAGCCAGGGCTTACCGGGATGCTGGGTTTGAGGTGATATATACTGGCTTGCATCAGACGCCGGAGCAAATTGTCGCTGCGGCGTTACAAGAGGATGTTGACCTGATTGGGCTAAGCTGCCTCTCCGGTGCCCATATATACTTATTTGGGCGAGTGCTTGAGTTGCTGAAGGAAAACAAAGCAGATGACGTGATGGTTATCGGTGGAGGCATAATTCCGGAGGAAGACATTCCCAAACTTAAGAAACTTGGAGTCAAAGAAGTATTTTTACCAGGTACCTCTCTCGATAATATAGTAGGCTGGGTAAGAGATAGCGTGAGCCCGCGTAGCTGCTAAGCTAATGGCGCAACCCCTATCCAAGAAATAGCCCGAAATTACGCCTTTGGTTGCTCTTCAGAGCGTCATTTAGCTTCAGAATGCCTCTTGATAGCGTAGATTTGTCTCCATTTAGGGAATATTTTGAAAAATGGGATTAAGAGAAGAGGGAGAGCGGAGAAGTTCTTTCCTTTGTTTTTTGCCTTTATGTGGGTGTGAGCCCTTATTATCTCAGATGTCCAAGTATCTGTAATACTCGGAAAGTGGGATTACCTGTGTCGTGTGTCCCTTTCTTTGCTAGTTCTTGCAGAAGACGAACATAAGCGGTATAGTCCTTATTAATAACTAATTCAAGTCCACTTATTTTTTTCAATTCATTAGCAACACTTTCTCGGACGACAGGCGACCAGAACATAAAATGTCGGTTCGGGAAATCTGATAGGAAATCCTTTGCATAATCCCTTAATCTCTCGTATTTTTTCCTTATTCGCTCAACGGTAGTTCGAGCATCCTTGTATAATAAGCCATCAAGGTGTGTAGTTGCTTCACAAAGATACGCAGTCTTAGTCTTAAAGTCTAGCCCTACTACATCTATCTCATTTAGTCCTGCAAGTCCCCCACCTGGACGCCGAACGTTATAGTCTACGAAATCACATAGTTTTAGGAGTTTGAGACAAGCTCCCACTACATATTCACCTATTTCCGTGCCCATTGTTAAATCACCACGTGACTAGAAAATCCAACAGCCTTCGCATTTGGAATCAAAGAAATAGAGGTTGACATTCCTTAGATTGTGCGTTAAAGCAATCAAGTCTGCTATCCTGTCACAATAGGATTCCCACTGTGGGTTTTCAGTATGAACAGAAACAGCAATATCGGTTATGTATCTATGGTCAATACCATTAAATATGTGCTCATCCTCTTCGCTTGCAGACCAACCATAAATAACCAAAGAACCATTTATTTTTCCAAGAATAGAATCATATATTGTGTTTAGGTAGTTACTACGTGTTATAGCGTGGAACTTTTCTGTGGTGTTTCCTTCGCTAACAAAAAGAGGAATGTAATCCTTCTCTTTCCATCTGTTTAAAATGGTCTCAAGTAAGAATTCATCCTCAGAACGACTTAGTTTTTCTTCATTTCCGTAAATATCTGTGGCAAGGAACAAGCTACCGTGGGGGTAAAAGACGAGGGTAGCCCCCGTTGCTGGTG
>JAUVXS010000074.1 GCA_030603485.1 Dehalococcoidia bacterium | reverse complement strand
TTGCATACAGGATGCCCAGGTTGCCATACTGACTTGCCATGCCTTCCTTTCGCCCCAGTTGCTCGTCGATAGCCAGGGCCTTTTTATACATCTCCTCGGCACACTTGAGGTCACCACGGGTCGAATACAGGTTGCCCAGGTTGCCGTAGTCACTTGCCATGCCTTCCTTTCGCCCCAGTTCCTCCTCGATAGCCAGGGCCTTTTTATACATCTCCTCGGCAGTCTTGAGGTCTCCACGGGTCGCATAGAGGTTGCCCAGATTGCCGTAGGCATTCGCACAAGCCGTCTTGTCCCCGATGATTTCACCTATCTTCATTGTCTGGACAAATCTCTCCTCCGCTTTCTTCAACGCTCCAATTCTCATTAAGAACAGCCCGTAATTATTCACTATGTCAGGCTGCGGGGAGATTGCAATCGCTCTGGCAAAATACTCCTCTGCCTTAGTTATATGCCCGTCATCTGCGTGTCCCCACGCCTCCTTCGCCCAAGTATAAGCACTCCTGATTTGTTCGACTCTACTTCTTCCAAGCTCTTTTTCCAATTGCTCAATTCGCTGTTCATATTCTGCAAGTTTCCCAGACTCGAAGGTACCTGGGCCTGGGCGAAAGCTCTGGAAAGCAACCGGGGGTAAGTCATCAAGCCATCGGCACAAGTCCTCAATAAATCGCTCTTTCCATATATTCTCGTCTTCATATCTTCTGAACAGAAACTTCTTTTCAGTTTCGACTTCATCTCTGAATTCCAATACTTTTTGCAACTGTTCCCCAGGGTCTGCCAGCATATCATCAGGGATACCGCGAAAATACAACCAAATTGCCTTATCATTTGCGCAGGCTACTTCATATTCCTCTTCAAATCCTGAGGAGTATTCTCCGGTGGCACTACCCCACCTTTTCCACAAAAGCATTACAACCAGATGGCTACTCTTTACATCCTCATTTATCTTTTCTTGTGGACGGCCCTTTCCCGGTAAAGTGTCTTCCCAACCCACAGCTTCCAGTAGTATTCCCTTCGATTTTGCCTTTATGCGGTTCACTCTTTCAATAATATTAGGAAATAGCCCCCGCTCAGCACTCAGGTCACCAGGTGAAGCTATAAATACACGAGTGACTTTCAGGTATTTATCAGAAATTGTGCTCATTCCAACTATCTCATCTATTTTGCTAGATTTCGCCTAACGTTTTCAGCATATACGATGTTGCGATTGAAGGGAGCAATGTCCCGAAGGGCAAGGGCGTAAGCTGAAGCGTATATCCGCTTGTTATCTGCCGTTGCGGGCATTTTCTTAATTCATAATTCAAGCTGGACCCTATTTTCCTCTCTTTTTATTGAAGTTTACCCTTTCTATTTTCCTTTTCTGCCTTTCCAGTTCTTGTAGAGTTCTGCTAAACCTTTCCCAAGGTAAGGAATACCTTCCAAAAATCCAGGCACGGACTTTTGCAAGATTCCTTCTTGCTTCCCCAAATGAATATTTATATCGATCCAAACAGCGAGTTGTTGAGCGCATGTCGTGGCTTTTGCTGGTACCCCTAATAAAGCACTAATGTTCGATGGTGAGGAAAGGATATTTGCGTAGTCCTTGATAAATTCCTCCAACATTGGCGGATTTCCGATTCCAGTGGACGATAGCTTTAAGTTGTCAAGATATGGGTGAAGAAACTTGAGATTATTAAATTGAGCTGGTGTCATGACTGATGAGTCAAGAATACCTGAAACAAACATGAGATTTCCTAGATCAATTCCTGCTTGATAACAATACGAGGCTTCTGTTCCGTATAGCTTTTCTATCAAAGGCTTGAGTTCCTTTTGCAGAAAATCCACGGTGTTAGCGACCCATAGTAGTTGTGCCTTAACATTATGAGAAACTGATGTGGGTGGTGTAGATTTGTCTACAAATTTTGTATCTATATCAAGATTCTTCAAGGCAAAAGTCGCTTGCTTCGTCGCAATAAGATGCTGCTGGGGTTTTGTGTTTCTGTCTCCCCACACAGTACCCATCAGAAATAGCCCAGTTTCAAAACAATCCTTTGCTATTGCCATATTTATCCCACCTCCCCATTTATTTCTTTCTTTTGCCCGCAATGAGCAGATAATTTAAGTATATACGAAATTCGTTTTATGTCCAGTAGTCTATGCGTCGAGTAATGGACGCAGCTTTCTGTGTCAAAACTGCAATGCCATCAGGGTAACGCTGTTGTATAATATCCCTGGAACGGGAGATGCTTAGCTCGGGACAGAGGACGGGGATTGCCAATCTGCCTTTGCATTACGGCAAAGTGCCGCCGTGGCTTTTCGGGCGGATGTGCCAGCTCGCCCGGGAGATTACCATTGTTACGGTAACTGAGTTTGGCTCTGCGGAGATGCTGCGCCGTCTTTCCGACCCCTTCTGGTTTCAGGCTTTTGGTTGCGTCCTGGGCTATGACTGGCACTCCAGCGGCGTTACCACCACCGTCTGCGGCGCATTAAAAGAAGGAATGCGAGGGCTGGAAAGAGAGCTTGGCTTATTTGTCGCCGGGGGCAAGGGCAGGACTTCACGGAAAACCCCTACGGAGATAGAAAACACCGGGCACCTTCTGAAGGTCAATCCGTCATCTCTGATCTACGCCAGCAGGATGTCCGCCAAGGTGGATAATTCCGCCCTCCAGGATGGTTACCAGCTCTATCATCATAGCTTCTTTTTTACCCAAGACGGCTCTTGGGCAGTCATTCAACAGGGTATGAATGAAGTCAATCGCTATGCACGACGCTACCACTGGCTGGGGGAGAAAGTCGTTGACTTTGTCTGCGAACCTGAGGCCGCTATCTGTTCCCAGGCCAAGGGGGAAGCGTTGAATCTGGTAGCCCTGGAGAGCACAAAGGTGAGAGATGTCATTGCCCAGGTCGCTGCCAAAGAGAAGCCAGCCAAAATTGTAGGCCAGCTAAATAGGTTAAAGACCTTAAGCTTACCCCCGCGGCCTTATATCAGCCTGGAAGATATTCACCCTGACAGGCTGAGCAAGATTTTCCTCAATGCTTATGAACATAAGCCCGAAAACTTTGAATCATTACTGGCCCTCGAGGGAATAGGACCCAAAACGCTCCGTGCCCTGAGTCTTATTTCAGAGCTAGTTTATGACACACCGGTTAGCCTGCGCGACCCGGCGAGCTATAGCTTTGCCCACGGCGGCAAAGATGGCCATCCTTATCCTGTGGACAGGAAGATCTACGATAGCAGCATCCATTTTCTGACACAGGCGGTGGAAAAAGCCAAAATTGGAGACAGAGAGAAGCTCGAAGCCTTGAGGCGACTGAGGGCCTGGCAGTGAAAATTTTAGCAAGGGGTGTGAGATTGCCTCGCTTGTCACCCTCACCTTAATCCTCTCCTGGCAAGGGAGAGGAGATTGATTCGGCCCGATAAATCGGGCTTCGCAATGATAGGGAGGTTCGAGTGAAAGGGAATTTAGCCCACAATGACATGATGGAGTTATTCTCCCGACAAGATACTATATAATAAGGTATAGCAATGGCTGAATTTGATATCGGACCTTATGTTTCCCGCATTGAGGCGAACCGCTCGATCAAGGATGCCTTAATGCATAGCTTAAAGACGCGCCGACCTCCATATCGCATTTCCGTAACCGACCTGCTTAACCTCAAACAGGCTTACTTCAAGAGAAAGTATCCTGAAATCGTTCCGCCTCTGGAGAAACAGCAGCTTATGTGGGCCGGCACCGGCTTTCATAAAACCTTCGGTTCAGCCGTATCCAGCGAGGAATACCTGGAGCAATTCATAGAAGCTGAGGGAATAGTGGGCAAGATTGACATCTACGAAAAAATTCCCGTGGAGGTCAAGACAACCTCTACACCTGTGGACACTAAGGATTTGCTGCAATACAGGCCAGCTTATATCGAGCAATTAGGCATGTACTGTGCTATGGTCAATGCCCACGAAGGAGAAATCATCATTTATCAGCGCCCCGTGGAGGAATCGCCTTCGACTTCTCCTCTGGTTGCCTATCACATTACTTTCCCCAATCTGGAGGCGATTCGAGAGGAAATGCGGCGGAGACGAGACCTCCTGGTGCAAGCACTCATTTCCAACGACCCCAGCAATCTACCCGTTTGCCCCTGGTTCAACAGGCAGTGCGATTACTCGCAGGTATGCGACTGCAAGACTACATCAGTCCCAGCATCGCATGAAATAGCTGAGTTAGCCGGGGAAATTTATGTCGATAGCACAACTTGCGAGCAACTCCTCAGCAAGATGGCTGGGTCTCAATCATCCCAATTGTTTCGTATCAACGATATTGTTTTCCCCCGCAAAGCATATTTTGAGCGCCTTAAGTTGAATGGAGAAGTCCTGAAGGAGAAGGATGAGTATCTGCGCTCTATGGATGAGCGTGGCTTTATCGACGCGTTGCGTGATTCATTGCGCTACGGTGCCCCAGGCGAGGTGCAGAGGATTCCGGTGCAACATGCGCCACTAGCCGACCTGGTCCAAACCTGGCAGAATGTGCCCACCATCCTGCGCGACCCAAAATTTTCTTCGCTGGTGGAAAGAGAACGCTTGCCCAGGACATTTTCTCACTACTTCCTCCGGCTGGGATTTGACTGTGCATTGACGAAGCATGCCCAGGGCAGACTCCTGGTCTACTATGCTAAGGTTCCTAAAGAGGATGCCAAGCTGATGGTCTACGATGTAACCTTTAAAAATTTGGATGCCATCGAGGCCGAAGCGCTGCGAAGGGTTGAGCTCCTGGAGAAAGCAAGCGCAGTTCTCCAGCTCCCCAAATGCCCCTCGTGGATGTGTCCTTACTGCGACTACAGGCTTGAATGTGGCGAAGCTTAGAATAAAAAACAATTAGACCACTCATTAAGGAAAGGATATTGAGCAAACAGTTGGTTATATTATGATAAAATAAAATATTGAGAGGTGAGCAATGAATTGGTTAGACATAGTTATAATAGTCGTTGCAGTTTTATTGGGTATTGCGGGCTTGAGGCAAGGAATTATCAAGACAGTATTTGGTATTGCTGGGTTAATAGGTGGCATAGTTTTGGCTGGGCGTTATTACAGCGGACTTGCTGCATTGCTTTCTCCCGCCGGTGCTACCTGGGCTAACATAGCTGCTTATGCCATCATCCTAATAGCTACTTTAATTGTAGCTGGTGTGATTGGCTGGTTCGTAGCCAAGCTGGTTCACTTCGTCATGCTTGGTTGGCTGGATAGGCTTGTGGGCTGTATCCTCGGAGTCGTTATAGGGAGCCTGTTATGTGCTGCCTTTCTCGCTATTGTACTTAAACATTACCCAGGCACGGAGTCAGTTATTAGTCAATCGGTAATAGCCAAATTCTTGATGGACCAATTTCCCTTGTTATTAGCACTTCTGCCTGAGGAATTCGATTTCATCCGCAACTTCTTTATTACGAACTAGCGTATAATTTACTCCTCAAGAACTTCATCTAATACCTTTTTGAGTTCCTTCTTAGGCTTGTAACCAAGAATTTGTTGAATAGGCTGACCGCCTTTAAATACGAGCATAGTGGGAATGGCAGCTATTCCATACTTGACAGCCAAAGGACTATTCGCATCCACATCTACTTTAGCGAAGTCTATTTTACCATCATATTCTTTCGCTAATTCCTCCAGAACAGGAGCAGCAGCCAAGCAAGGAGCACACCACTGTGCCCAGAAATCTACAATAACTGGCGACTTCGATTGCAAAACAACGTTTTGAAAGTCGTCTCCACCTGCTATTGACTGTATCATAGAACTTACCTCCTTACCTAAAATACTATATCTAAAGAAAAGAAGTTAATGGCATTTTTCGTTGTCTGTTCAGCAATTGTAGCTTCAGCAATTTCTTTAAGTTGGGACACAGCCTCCAGGCCTCTTAAAATATCAGCAGGCTGAGACTCATACCGTATTTCTCTTCCATAAGTGACAGGGCAATCTGTCTCCAGAAGTAATTTCTGCAAAGGTGCTTCTTTGATTGCTCTTCTATGCTCTTCATGATATTCAGCAGCTGGTGTGGCAGAAACAAAATAACCGCCATCAATTATATCCCTAAGAACACTGGAAAATCCAGTGAACCAATGAAAAACGGCTTTATCTATGCCGACATCCTGAATTAAGTGTAGTGCATCCTTCCAAGCATATCTACTGTGAATTATCGCTGGCTTAGCATATTTCCTGGCTATATTCAGAAGCCGACCAAGAACCTCTTTCTGCAATTCCTTGGACGCAACCTTCAACACCCTCTTGTCATAGTCCAGACCGATTTCACCAACAGCAACCGCCGAAGTAATATTTTGCTCAATAAACCGCAAATTATCATCTATCTCAAAAGCTCCAAGATTGGCTAGCTTCCAGGGATGTAAGCCTAAAGCGGGATAGACAAAACGGCTATGTTTCTGCGATATTTCCAATGTCTTTAGGTTCGACTGGTGGTTCGACCCCACAGCTACTATGGCAATAACGCCTGTTTTTTTAGCTTCTTCAAGCACGAAATCGAGGTTTTTCAGTTCGTCAAGATGGGCATGAGTATCGATGAGCTTGTACACTAGATTTTCTTCTCTTTAAGCATGGCCTTGTAATACTTAAGCCCCGCCTCCGTCGGATTGTAGCCATAAAGAGCGAACTTGTCTCCTCGTTCCCTGGTAATTAAATTTGCCGATACCAATGCTCGTAACATTGCCTCGCCAAAGTACCCAGCTAAATTAAGGTGATGGTCAGGAACTGCTTTGTTAGTCGCTTCATACTCCCTGCAAATAGTGCCCAGGAGCTTCGCCGGCTCCCTTTCCAGGTTCTGGAGGAGAGCTTGCATAGTCTCTGTCTGCTTTATCAGGTCAATAAAATCTTCAAAAGCACCCATGTCCACTAACTCTTAATTCTAACATTAATGAAGAGGTCACCTGGAGTCTTCCCTTCCAATCCCATCCCCCTCAACCTTATCCTCGTTCCCCGGGTAACTCCTGGTGGCACACTAACTATAAGTTTCTTCTTTTCTCTACCCCTCTTATATTTTATCTTCTTATCAACACCGGATACAGCTTCTTCCCTGAGAGAGATAGATTTCATGGTACAAATCCTCTCCCTTGCTCTGCCAGGAGAGTTCCTGCATACCTAGCATTCTCTTAAGAGTAAACCTGAGGACCGTGCTAGCAAGCCGCAATAATAAAGGTGGTCTATACTCCGAAGCCGATGTGTACCAATCTTTTTCTGATGGTTGACCTGAAAAGTTAAAAATAACACCTTTGCCACCAAAGAACAAATTGTCCACAAATTTCTCATCAAACCTCAGCCCAGCTTCTTGAAACATCCTCGCCAGCTCTTGAAACAGATAGGGATTGTTAAAAGCATCTGCAAACACCTGCTCCTGACTATAATAGCGCCCACCAGCATATCGAGCACCATATCCAGCAAAGCCCGCCTGTCTCATTCTATCATATTCCTGCCGCTTCACTTCGTCGCCCAACACGGCATAGGCCTCATTGATTTCCTTAAACTTTTCTTCAGCCCACTTCTCATTTCCTAAATTTCTATCGGGATGATATTTCATAGCAAGCTTCCTGAAAGCATGCTTTATTTCCTCGTGACTGGCCTTCTCAGAAACGCCAATAATAGAGTAATAATCCTTCGTACCGCGATACATTTGCCCGAAAACATATTTTAGCGATTATAGTTCACTGTAGCAACCAGAACGGGACCACTATCGTCACTGGTATTGACACTTTGGTCAAGCAATGCTATATTAAAAGGGAAGCCAACATGCTAATGAGGTGCAAGGATGAACTATGGGCGTGAGTTGTTGAAGGGAAATACTGATTCTCTACTGCTTTGCTTAATCAGCCGTGAGCCTACCTATGGCTACCAAATAGTAAAGGAACTAGAGACAAGGAGTAATGGGTATTTTCAGTTTAAGGAAGGTACTCTTTATCCCGCTCTGCACCGCTTAGAGCGAGACAACCTTATCACAGGTAGATGGCAGATACTACCCAATGGACAACAAAGACGTTATTACTACATCACTGAAAAGGGACAGCAGGTCCTAGCTAACAGGTTAGCTACATGGCAGGATTTTGCTTCAGCAGTTAAATCAGTTATACAAACAGAAACAACCTAGGGCTAAAATGGTAAGTAGCATAAGCCATTATTTAAACAGGTTTAAAGCTTGCCTCAAGATTGATCAGACTATAAGGGACGGCGTGGCTGAGGAGCTTTCCACACATCTCGAAGATAAAATTCAGGATCTAGAAGAAAATGGGCTAAGCAGAGAAGAGGCAAGCAAAATCGCGGTACAATCTCTGGGCTCCCCTGAATTAATTGCCGCGCAAATCTATGAAACACATGCCCAAGGTAGCTGGAAAGAGGCTCTTTTCAGTGCTTTGCCTCACTTTCTAGTTGCTTTGCTATTCACCTCGTACTTTTACTGGCACAATGTCATCTGGTTATCAATCGTATTGATACTTACCGTTGGCATGGCAATTTACGGTTGGCATCGAGGTAAGCCAATATGGCTCTTTCCCTGGTTAGGATACTATCTTATACCGGTAGTAGTTACTGGCATATTACTGCTTTCCCTTCCCCAAGGTTGGGGCTGGATAGCAGCGCTAATCTATATTCCCCTGGCTCTTTTTGTTTTTATCTACATAGTGAGACAAACTGCAAGGCGGGATTGGCTATATGCATCGCTTATGCTAGCCCCTATGCTTGTGATATTCAGTTGGTTTTCATCCCTGGGTACAGGAAATAGGCTTTTATCAAGTGACTGGATAGCAGGCCTGCAAACA
>JAUVXS010000076.1 GCA_030603485.1 Dehalococcoidia bacterium | reverse complement strand
CCGAGAATAAGAACCCCGGAAGAGAAGGCAAAGCTATCCAAGGGAATAAAAGATGCTGTGGCTAAAGAGAGAAGGGCTCGTGAACTTGAAGATCACCTCCTATTCGGCAAGCCAATGCCCGAGGAATCATCCAGAGTCAAGGCGGAGGCGGAGCCAGCACCTGAGGTAGAACATGCCTCGTAGTTGCCTATTCTTCACTGGTTGGAAGATAAATATCTCTGTTAAGTCAAACTGACAGACTGGAAGGTTACTCGGACACCAGCAATTTAAAGATGCCCCCTTCATGATATAGAGCTTCCCCTAAAATACTGCTATAATTAAGTTGACTAGTCTGGTGTTGCTCCCAGGCTAGGGCTTCCCTTGTCGGATGGGTGGGTTTCCACCCATCCTATTTTTTTGGTCGGAAGATAAATGTCTTTGTTAAACCAAGCTGACAAGATGGCAGGTAATGTTTACACCCTAAAGGCAGGAGGCTTCGCCGCCTGAGGTGCCGACCAGAGGCAAACGAAGCGGGTAAAGCACGCTAAACCCTATATGCTTTGACGGCAGTTTTTCAGACCGCCGTCAAATTTTGCAAAAAGGCTTGAAGGATATCTGCAAACATTTTGCAAACCTTTTTTTGTCAGTCCTAATTGACAAAATGGACATCCCGATGTACCCCAGATACAAAATCGGGCTTGACACCGGAACAGACAAGGCATTATGCTACTTGGCAGCACTAGGTGGTGCATCGGACTCAGAATTCGTAAACCGCCGGTCGCAGGTTCGAATCCTGCCGCTGGCTCCATTTTTTGAAGCTAGGTCAGGATCAGTTGCAAACATTTTGCAAACATTTTGATTTTCTGCCAACTCCGGTCCCATTACCTCGTCCAATCGCTTCATAGCCTCCTGTTGCATGGTAGGGGTGACATGGCTGTATATGTCCAGGGTAAATGCCACGCTTGCGTGACCGAGCATCTCGCTGACTACCTTGGGATGGATGCCTGCCATGAGCATCAGGGTGGCAAAAGTGTGCCTCAGGTCATGGAAACGAGTCCCCTGCAGACCCGCCTTTCTAGCAATCCTGGCAAAGTTATGGGTAAGAGTGCCAGGGTCCATAGCTGTCCCTTTGAAACTACTGAATACAAGGTCGTTATCTCCCAGCAGCTTTCCCTGTAATAGATGCTCCATATTCCTTTCCTCTTTATACTTCCGCAAGAACAGGGCCAGTGAGGGAGACAAGTCTAGACGCCTTCGGCTGTGTTCGCTCTTTGGCTCCTTGAATTGGCAAATGCCCCGGCGCTTATACAGCACCTGGGTAACCGAAAGTGACGCTAGGTCTAGGTCCAAGTTACGCCAAGTCAAACCAAGCAACTCAGCCTGGCGCAGGCCTGTATTGACCGCCGTATAAATGATAGGGTAGTAGATCGTATCTAGGGCAACACTTAATAGCGTCGCAACCTCTTGAGGAATGAGGGTTTTCATCTTCGCGCTCTTGCCCCGGGGCGGGTCCGTCAGTTCGCCGACATTACGAATGATGAATCCCTGTCGGACAGCATAGTTTAATGCCTCAACCAGAACTCGATGGATGTGAAGAACGGTCACCGGAGACAATCCACCCTTTCCATCAGTACGCCCATCGATGAGAGCCCGGGCATAATACTGCTGGATTTCCTGGGGGTGCAGCTGAGTTAACAGCAAACTACCCAAGTGGGGAACGAGATGACGATTGACAATTGATTGGTAGCTGTCCATGGTGCGCGGGGAGCAATTGGTTTTGACATAGCCATCGAGCCACAGGTACAGAAATTTGCCTAGAGTTAATCGCCGAGTTTTAATGTAGACACCTTTATCCAGGGAGGTGAGCAACTCACGCAATCTAGCCTCAGCGTCTCGCTTGTTGCCTCGAACACTATGCCATTGCTGCTTCCTTTTACCTGTCTGGGGGTCCCTGGGCAATTCAATCACGATAACCCAGGGGTCTTTACTGCCAGCCCAGGTGTCTTTACTGCCTTTTCTTTTTCTGATATGTCCTCTCATTATTGTTTCCTCCTTTCATTGATAAAATATTACCCTATACTTTATACAGGGCACAGCTCGCATCGCGTGCGAACTAATAAGGGGCGCAGTATGAACGGGTCTAAGGCGTCCTGGACATCCTCAACCTTTTTCTTCTCTGTGCTGAGTTCCTCGGGTATGCGCTTGTCGACGAAGCTTTGGCGCAGGGTTTTAAACGCAGAATCACATAGTGTTACCATTTTGTCTTGAGACAGAGAAACCTCACTGACCATAAGCCCCAAGGGATAAAACCCTTCACGATCTTCAGCTATGAGTTGGCCCTCTTTGATGCGAAAGTTGTATTCTTCCGCTGGTCTGTCACCCTTGACGGCTTGCCATACCATCGAAAGCACGGGTCGAACCATCTTTTTCACGATATTCTGTTCATCGGTTTTCCCTTCACCTTCTTCGTTGATAAGTTTCTCCACTACTTTATCGGCTTCTCCTCGGAATTCTTTAAGAGCTACATTGCAGGTGTTCCAAGCTTCTTTCCATTCCTCAAAAGCCTGCCACCACCCTTTGCTACCGGTATGTTCTCGAAGTGAATCAAAAAGCATTTTGTTCCGGCGCCGCACCAGCCGCAATTGTCTCGGGTCCGATTCCAGCCCTTTGGGGAGACCTTTTCGCCAGAGGGGTTCAATTACTGCCTCATCATCCCGGTCATCAAAGAGTGAGGTGTGCACAGTGACATAGTCCCCCAGGGAAGCGGGATTTTGAATAAGCTCATCCAGATGTCTCCGTAACTCTTCTGTCAGCATCCCCTTTCTAACCTCGTCAGCGAGGATAATTCCCCGTCGTCCTGCCAGATAAGACTTGACTGTCTGACGGTGGCAACCGACGGCCCGGCTTATGGCTGAAATCGACTCGCCTTGACGATCGAGTTCGACCATCCGCCTAGCTTGGTCATCAGTCACCCGACTGCCTTTGCGTCTTGCCATTTTGATGCCTCCTTATTAATTATTTATTATTTTGGTCATCTGGGACGTTTTCACCACCAATGCTATTCACAAATGTACAATTAATGATAAAGTGCAAAGGTAATTAACCATCAGTAATCATAATTGACAGCTTCTACACTGTATCATATATTATACAAGTAGGGGTGCAAGATGTCAAGAGATTTTACGGGTGGGATCAAAGATTCCTATAAAAAAAGGTATAAGATGCGAGCGCTTGGCGAGGATGGCCTCAACATTGTTGTCTCAATTCCCAAAATAGTCATTGAGCGAGAAGTGGGGAGACGCGAACTAACTGTCGGTAAATTCTTGGAGAAATTTAGAGCTGTTGCTCAGTTTAACAGCTTCGACGGGGTGTTTTATACCTTTGAAGAAATCGTACTGAAAGAAATAAAAACTGAACCGGGTACCTTATCCCAGGAGATGACTAAATGATAGACAATGACAATCTCCCACACGTGCTAACTCCGCGGGAAACCGCTAAAGTTTTGCGATGTGGGAAATCAACAATTTATGAGCAGCTTCGGCAAAATAAAATCTCCCATGTAAGGTTGGGCCGAAGGATATTGATACCCCGTGCCTCTATTCTCAAATTTCTAGAACTGGGGAGTGAAGATGAAGGCGCACACCCTCAGCAAGAATAAAGTGAAACAAAATTGAGGTGACCCACCGCAAGCTGAGCCACCTCTGGAGGAAAGGAAAACATGCAAGTAGTTACTCGCTATCTACATATTATCATTAGCCATCAGCTTTTGTCAAGGATTAACCCCATGGCAAGCACTTCACTCGTAAATCCTGCAAAATCAGTAAAACTGGGCGCTATTTACCGCTTTTCAAACAAAAATCACCGCAGTTTGATGGCATTTAGCCGCCTTTTGCCAAGTTTTGGTGCAATTTTAGCTGAAATTTGGCAACAAAATAGGTCTTTAGTAAATTCCGAGCAGTTAACGTTACCTGAAGCTTTACTTAACATAAGAACCCTGACGAGACGGTGAAACGGTGTATTTATTTATTTTATGTTTACGGCTAAACGGGGGAAACGGTGAAGGCGGTAAACGGCTGAACGGTGTAAACGGGACCCATTCCCACCGTTTCACCGTTTACGCCGGATTTCAGGTAGGGGCAAAATCTGGTGATAAATGAAGAAAAATCGAGAAACAAGGTCAAGCGGGATAGCTATACCCCCAACCAAGGGAGATAAATGCTGGAGAAGTTTGGCGAATGGCGAAAGCGGATTTTACTAGCTCCGGCCAATATTGACCTGATTGAAGGCATACTTCCGGACAGCACGGACTACATGCTGATGGCTGGTCGGGGTGGTATTGGCAAGACAAACCTGGGCCTTCACGCCGCTTTCTGCCTTAGCACTGGGACAGATTATTTTGGCTTTGCCTGTAAGAAAGTAAAGGTTGGGTATTTGGGCTTTGAGGGGTCAGAGAAGAAAATGCTGGAAAGGATGGAGAAAATAAGAAGGAATTTTCCCGACCCAGGTGAAAATTTATGGGTTAAGGTGGGCGGCCTCTTCAAGTTACCCAGACAGCCAGAAAGATTCCGCCAACTGGTTAAGGGACTCAGAGTCATTATAATTGACCCGCTCCGCTACATCGTAGAGCACGATTATTGTCGACCCGAAAATGCAATGCAGTTTATCACCTGTATCAGACAGCTATGCGATAGGGAAGGTGTCGCCGTTATATTTATCCATCATATAAGGAAAAGAGACCAGCGAGCAACAATCGAGCCAGGTGACTTGGACAATATTAAAGGTGCCGGTGACTATGCTGATGTGGCCACAACAGTTCTGCTCGTTGAGCGTGCTCCCCAGCCACGAGCCCCTGGCGGGCAATACGCCGTAACCAACCCTGGCGAGGTAATCATGTACTTTGCGAAGACCCGAGACGCTATCGCCGATATACCACCAAAACGCTTGAAGCTGAACAGGCAGAAGCTGTTGTTTGAGGAGGTGTGAGGTGAGTTTCCGAGAAATTAATAAAGAGGCAGGCGTTATCTCAAGGATGCAATTTGGGAAAAGCATATCTGTTGATATCAGGCTCAGGGATGGAACGGTAATTACCGTTGAGACAAGGTTGGAGCACATGGACACCCCAATTAAATTTGCTATCACGTACCCGGATGGTACTGAGAAATTGATAAGCAGCGAGGCATTATGAAAGAGCGTAAGCTGGCCATACTGAAAGATGCTGACGACTGGTTGCGGGTTTACAGCCCCTATTCTAAAAATTTCGTCGAGTATCTGAAAATAAATATTGCCTCACAAGACCGCCAGCCACTATTTCACGAAGTCGAGGGGAAGCAACGATTTGATTGCTGGAGAGTGCGGCGGACATATTTGCAGGACATTTATAAATTAATGACGGACTTCTGGCCGAACGAGGAAATAGTAAGTGATTTAGCCGAGGAAGAGGGAGAGACTATCGGCTCAAAGCTGGAGTGGCTATTCGCCCTCTGCCATAGCGAAGAGGATACCAAGCGCCTGTATCAGACTCTATCCTTCATCCTCCACCCTGACCGGGGAGGCTCGGATGAATTGATGAAAAAGTTGAACGAGACTTATACCATTAAGGTTAATCCAAAGGAGCTCTGGGAATGAGAGAACTAGCTAAAAGAGAAGAAGAAGCGCTAATCAAATTGAGACTAAGTCCCTTGGGAAAGCCGACGCTAAAGCCTCTCCCAAAAGTCGACCGTGCCCTGGTTATCTGTCTTGATGTTTCAGGATCTATGGCTGGCACCATGGACACCGGTGAAAGCAAACTTCACATAGCGTGGAAGGCATTTAGAAACGAGCTTCAGCCCAGACTCTTAGGCTGGCACTTAGGCATATTAGCGTTTGGTGTAGATGAAAGGAATGGAGTTCAGTGGCAGTTACCCCCCACCAATGAAGTTGACCTTGGTTTCCTGAGAGAACCAACGCCCCAGGGGGGAACTCCTCTTCTGCCTGCCTTACGCCAAGCCTGGGACTGGTTAAAGAGGCGAGCGCTCAAGGGACGGATAATTGTCATCAGCGATGGGTTACCAAATCAGGGGGGTGGTCCCGATGACGTACTCAATGAGGCACCAAAGCACGGGGTACCCATCGATAGCGTCGGCATCGGTAAAGGGGAGAGTGCTTTCTCTTATGATCCAGTGTTTCTCAGAAAGCTAGCAGAACTTACGGGTGGTTTGTTCACCGAGGTAAGTGAGGTCGATAAGCTGGCTAAGGCTATTAAAGCTCTTTCCCCTGCGGAGAGACCACTTCTGGGGCAGCCAAAATAAATGCGGTGCCACCCCTGGGGTAAGGGTGGCACCGAAAGGGGGTGATAGAAGATAAGGTATAGGGTAACCCGGGTAGTTAAAATCTTAACATAAAAGGAGTAAACAATGGTAACCAAATCGCAATTTCCATTAGATCCTACCGCATTTGGGCTCAAATACCTCGGGAAGGTAAAAAGGTTCGAGGAGATGACGGCCGCGGACTTCGATGACCTCAGAAACGCCTCCCTCTCGGAGAAGATAGGGGGCGATGCCATCGTGATGTATTTGGAAAATGAAGACATCGCTAATCCCGAGCAGGGTAGGTCGTATTTCTTTACCTTGGATGTCCGACCGGTATCCAAGTGGGCCCGATTCATCAGGAGCTTGTCTGACAATGCAGGCATAGTTCTCAAAGAGTACCCCGACCTGGTTGACCGCACACTCGTTTTCGAGGAGCGAGAAGAGGCAATGGGCAAGAGAGGCAAGCAGCGGATTCTCGAGGTCATAGGCCTACCAAGCCCTGAGGAAATCACGGCAGTCTCCAAGGGTGCAGTCGTCAAGGAAAAGGCAGAGGAGAAGCCGGCTCCAGCTGCTGAGGCAAGAACTGACGAGTACATCACCGAACTTATCCTCAGCACTGCCGATGGGCTGACCAGAGACGAGCTCTCAGAGGAACTAAAGGCCATGGGAGTAGATGAGCCTCCGGAGAAGATACGGCAACTCTCCAATGAACTCATCGCCTCTGGGAAAATGACCTTCAAGGACAAAAAATTCACAGTGAGTTGATATGCATTTGTCTTATTCTAGAATAAGCACACTGCTGCGGTGCCCTCGCCAATTTGAACTAAAATACATCCAGAAGGTAGAGCACCTGGTCAGTCCCTACCTCTACCTTGGTGGGAGTGCTCACGAGGCCATTGCCTGGGCATACCGCCAGAAGATGGAGGGCGAAGAGCCCCATGCTGACCATCTTAAGAGCATGTTTGCCGAAATCTGGGATACCCGAAAGTTCCTGGAAGACCAGGAAGAGCCCAAGGAAGTTGACTGGAATGAGGAGAGTCCCGGCGAATTACGGGAGACCGGGGCTCTCCTCTGCTCCCTCTACTGGCAGAAGATTGCCCCCCACATTCAACCTGCAGATGTCGAAGTCCCCTTCAGGAAGGATATCGGTGGCATCACCCTTGTGGGCAGAATTGACCTTATTACCGGTACCGGTAAACTCGTTGACCTGAAAACGAAGAAGCGGGGCTTTGGTGAAGCTGAGGTCCGGAAAGAACTGCAGCCTTGCCTCTATGCCCTAGCTATGGGCAGCCGGGGAAATATTGAGTTTGACTTTCATCAGATGGTCAAAACCAAAGTCCCCTATGTCTCAGTTGTTTCCACCCGGCGTTCAGCGCAAGAGCTTGCCTGGGTAGCTAATCAACTTCTGCCAAGGGTAGCAAGGGCTATTGAAACCGGAAGCTTTTACCCGAATGTGCAGAGCTTCTTATGCTCGCCAGAGAACTGCGAGACATGGCACTGGTGTCGAGGAGGGTAGATGATTATCAATCTAGCCCAAAAATCGGACGAAGAACTGGAAGACCTGCTCATGGACCTGTGTGGTTGGCTGGAACTGAACGATGAGGAGATAGAAATTCTCCATATAGTTGAAGAAGAAAGGGAAAGGAGATTGAAATGGCAGAAAAAGAACTAGCTATTATCAGTAATGACATAATCAAGGCAGCCAAAGATTATCTTGAGGCAACTTCATTGCCCAAGGAGGCGCTCACCTCCGTGCTGTCAATGGTCAAAAACCATTACGGGCTGCTGGAGCTTATCAAATACCAGAGGAGATTGAAGCCAGATAAGAGGAAGTCGTTTATCGGCATCTCACCAGGCCGGGTCATCACTGATGCCAAATTAGTGGAAATCGACGATTTTGTTAAACTCAATGGCTTCCCATACAACACTCTTTATATTGCCCGGGATGGTAATATCGCAATTCGTGCCTCAGGCTGGAGGATGAAAAGTCAGGCTGATCCCCGGTGCTTTAAGGGCTGGGAAAAACAACCGATTCAGAGGACTGAACTCAGCAATGGCAATGTGCTATTTGAAGTTGAGGTTACCGCTATTTTCTGGACAGGAGAGAAATATCCAGCTTACGGAGCCGCTGATGTCAATGAAGTACAGAGCCGACGTGCTTCAACTGAAGCTGCCCCCAGCTTCGTGGCGATGATAGCAGAGACCAGAGCCAAAACCAGAGCATTAAGAGATGCACTTGGTTTACCCTTTGAGGTCGCTGAGGATGTTATGTTGATTACCGAGACAAGGTATGAGCCCCCGGTAACAGTCGAGGGAGAGATTACTTCAGCGGCTGAACTT
>JAUVXS010000032.1 GCA_030603485.1 Dehalococcoidia bacterium | reverse complement strand
AGGAAACGGATAGTAAACGGGTAGTATTGGCGGTCAAACCCGCAACCATAAGGTCGCGTGAGGTACTATTATAGCTAGAATATGCAGGGACATCCGTGGCTAAATCTGACAAAATATCAATCGTACCAGTATCATCATCATAAATTGGCTTACCAAGCGTTACATTAGCTGTGGTTTCACCAATACCAGTAGGGCTGGTAAACACATCTTCCCTCAAATCGGTGCGGAAGTCAAAGATGGCACTTGATACTGGCAACATAAAGAGGATTGCCGCCACTACTATAATCAGAAAGGCATAAAATATTCGCATATCTCTCTATTTTTATCCTACTTCAGCTGTCAAGTCCTTTGTCAAGCCCCCAAAAGGGTGGGTAGTGGGGCAGTCTGACCCTTTAGGGTCATAAAATCGACCCCCGCAATACTTGACAAACTATTTAAGGTTTGCTATCATCATTGGCTAGGGGAATAAATGTTAGCCGTTACATTAAGTCCCCCGAAAATAAGGACAGAGAAAGTGCTTGAGCGAGCAATTGAGCTGTCCTTATTTTTTATTATTATCTCCGCTTCCCTAACTATCCACGCAAAACAGACAGACTCCTCTAACAGCTCGACTATTTTCATAATTCATTTTGAAAATTAAGTTATAAGGGTACTCTATGAATGAAAACATTGGATGCGGTGGCTTTATTTATCAAAGCTTGCAAAGCAAAAGGACTGTCTCCTCAAACAATTAGATGGTACCGGGGAATCCTCTTAACTTTTGCTCAAGAATTTCGAACTCTGCCTCGTCGTCCTGAAGATATTGAGCACTTCCTGGCTAGTTGCTCGGCTGGAGATGAAAGAAGGCATGGTTATTACCGCACCCTAAGGTGCCTTTACAGGTTTCTCAATAGAAGGTTGAAGAGAACAAACCCGGTAGAAATAGTTGATCCGCCACGACGGTCCCACAAAGAGCCGTATATACTTATGCCCGAGGACGTGAATAAGTTATTGGTTTATCCTCATCAATCTCAAATAAAAGCCGCGTTATTATTCTTGGCTGATACTGGTGCCAGGTCAGGCGAAGTAGCCTCCCTGGACATCAAGGCGCTAACCGAAACCCCCTGGGGTTTTACGGCTAGAATTAAGGGCAAAACAGGCAGCCGGCTAGTCCCTTTAGGTTATGAAACCTATCATGCCTTGATGGTAAATCTTCCCTTTGGCTATACCAATTACCGCTTGCGGAGAAAGATTTCTGAAGCTTTCAAGAAGGCAGGCGTCAAAGGGTCTGCATTGACACTTAGACATACCTATGCCACATTCTGGGAAGGCGATGAGTTGGTATTACAGCAGATTATGGGGCATGCCCACCTTTCGACAACCAGATTATACCGGCACCTGAGAACCCGAACATTAGCCGAGCAGCACCACAGATATTCATTGCTGAGGATGGTGATGGGAAGTTCAAGGGAAATATTTATGGTGCAGTAATAGCAAATAATTGTCGCAATTTTCCGATATGTTTGGATGTGTAGAAGTGAACTCTTCCTGTAAAGTCAGCTTCCCCTTCTTTAAGAGGGAACCTTAGAGGTAGGGCAAGCCCTGCTTTTCTTCTAGCCTTGTCGGCAAGCCATTTGACAGCCCACGGAGTTTCAAAATAGAGGGCAACATAGTATCTTTCCCCTTTATAAACCGCTTCGAGATTACAGCCTTTTGCTGCATCCACCTCAGTGTCCATTATTACTTGGTCAAATAAACCTGAGTCCCGGATTTGGCAGTAAAAATCAAGTTCCATTACATAGGTAGCCCATGCTCTAGCGATTCTTTTACCAACATCTTCAGGGGCACACCCTTTTCTGGAAATTTCAGACTTGCATACATTCAGATACCTTTTAACAAACTCATCCTGTGTTGGGGGGCGCAATAATGTGTCACAGAGGTAATAGAAAACATCAGTCTGAAGAGCAGTTTCAAGCAGCAAGTTTTCTACATCCATACTGGGACGCCCATAGGGTCGGTATGGGTTCGCTTTAACAAGAGTACGTACACTGGGTGAAGTTATTTTACTTAGGTCTGGTCGCACAAAACACCACCAAATATCTTGCTAGCCTGCCTAACTTACGGCTTTTGGTGAATTTAAGGTAAAAGTCGGCGTGGAGTTGTTCAGGAGATAGTGGACATTGGATTATTCTCTCGACTATGAAGCCCTCATTCTCAAATCGATTGATGTACTGATGAATAAAAATCGACTCGGATGGATCCTCCTCAGTATAATCTGACATTAAGAGTGCAAGCCGTCCGTCTGGCGTAAGCCTATTAATACATTCTTTTGATAGGTTGCTAAAGTAGCCAAGGTATTCATCCTTCGATAGACTTGAAATAGATTCTACTCCATATTCCTTTTCTTTCTTCTTGGAATATGGGGGGTCTAAAAAGATTAGCTTTGCTTTATGCTTTCTAATAGCCTCGATGGCATCAGATTCACGAATGTCTATCCGTTTGCTGAAGGATTCGAGCTTATTATCGTAAGCGAAGCATCGTCTATTCATTAGGAGGCAGGCGTCAACAACTGTCCCTGAACCAGCCATAGGGTCTACAACGAGGTCTTCTTGCTTTGTATAAAAATATAATAATTGAAGAATCAACTGTCCTGGGATACGTCCCTCATACTTGTATCCCATTAGGTCATGGCTGCTTGCGAAATTCCATACATCGTAGGGACGGGGTTTACAGCTAAGCCCTTCGACCTTCTCGTTCAACATCTCCAATCTTTGAAAGTCATCTAACCCGTCTAAAGCCATTGACCAAGCTAACTGAAGGTCAAGGTTGAGCTTTTCAGCTACCTTCTCAATTGAGTCTCCACGCTCTAAAAGCGATTTTACAAGTTTTAGCAATTCTGCTAAATTTTGTATTTTTTCTGATACAGCTTGCTGTGTTAAGCCAACCGCCTCTGCGATTTCTCCCTGTGTCCACCCAAGTTTGGTTAACCGATAAATTATAGCCCCTCGTTCTGCTTTCTGTTTCAGTTTTATGTCTGAGACCCAATTGCTTACCGTCCTTTGCAGAACCCCTAAGGCATCTGCAATCTCTTGCTCAGTGATGTCCCAGTTCTTTTCGCAAATCTTGCGAGATTGTTGGTGCTTATCCTCAGATTGTAAGGCATTTCCATGAGCAAAATTCTGTCTTGCTGATTCCAGTTGGAGTTGCGTTATCCATTCTTCTTTGTTAAGGATCTCATCTTTCCAGTATCCTGCCTCAATACTCTGTCTTCGCATTTGCTCATGTGCCCTAGCCCGATGCACACCATCTAAGAAAACGATACACTCGTTACCACTATTCGTCGAAATTCTTTGAACCAAGATAGGTGGGAACTTTGCTCCAGCTTCCAAAGCTTCTGCATAAGCTTCGATTGTCTTCGGGCTTTCATTCCTACGTGGATAAATATCAGGGTCTTTAACTATGTCCTTAATTAGGATATTTTCCATTTTCCCTCCCTCTACCAATTAGATTATTTGAACCCTTTTACCAGTCCTTCGGTCGTAAGTCACAGCAAACAGATTAAGTTGTTCTTTATCAATATACCACTGGCTACCTATTTTAGTTGCTGGTATTGTGCCAATACGAATAAGCCGCCTCAGCGATTCCTCATGGATTTCCAATCGCTTAGCGGCTTCATGAATATCAACAAAATCCTCTAAATCAATCGCCATTGTTGTATTATACAACAACTCCACTATCAAGTCAAGCCCCAAAAAGTGAGGACGTACTATCTGGCACAAAGCAAATGAATATGCTATAATAATGCCAATAGCCGACCTCCTATGCCGAGGTAGCTCAGTCGGTAGAGCAGCGGACTGAAAATCCGCAACCACTGAGTAATAAGAACCTCGGGACTGGGGGCTGGCAATGGTAACTAAAAGAAAATGGATGCCTGTTGAGATGGTAGAAAGTATTTTAAGCGAAAACAAAACAGCCAAAGAGAAGCTTGATAAACTGGGAAGGGAAATAAATAATTTGCCTGTCAGAGAATCAAAGCCACCAGCTCCAGAGGGAGGAATCACTATCCAAGCAGCCGGGCGGAAATATAAAATGCACACCGGTACCTTAGCAAGATGGGCTATGAAGGGCATTATCCCTGTCTTGCTGCGCACCAAAAATGAGACTTATCTTGATGAGCGCAAATTAGTCGAAGTGGTTAATCTCTATAAAGAATCCCCCGGTCAGGGGAAAAAGACAATCAGGCAAAATTTAAACGCCTCATAGCTCCTCATTTAAAGAGGCTTAAAGGAGAAGGAGGATGAAAACAGCTATTCTCGTTATTTTAGCGATACTTTGCACCTGGTTCATTACCAGTAATTTGTCTATTGAGATGCCTCTTGTACCAGAAGTTACAGTAACTATACCACCTGAGATTAGACTATTTACCCCTGATGCTGGTGAGGATAAGGCTAAAGAAATAGTTCCTCCTAAAGAAAATATATTTGAGGAACTGCCATATTTCCAAGATAAACGACACATCTTTGCACAAACAATATTCCTCTATGTAAATGCAGCGAGAGCTGATGAGGGAGTACACAGGTTAATTTGGAGTGAGGAATTACACATGAAAGCCCTAGTACACTGTAATTATATAGTCTCATCAGGAGAGTTTGAGCATTCCTCCGAAAATGTTTTTGAAAACCTTTTTCTAGGGCCGATAGATATTCTACCCAGCGAGATAGTGAGCACTTGGATGAAAAGCCCTGGCCATAGAGCAAATATATTGGAATCTCGAGTATCTTCCTGCGGAGTAGGGGCAATCGAAACAGAAGGGATAATTTTTGTTACATACATGGCTTATTAAAAATTACCTATTCTATTTCTGCCATCAAGCCTTACATAAGGCAGGAAATAAGCGATAATCAACGAAATAATTAACTTGAAGTAGTTTTGTATATGTGCTAACTACCTCTCATTCCTTATAAGAAGCACTAAATATATTTGCTAACTACTTCAAGTTTTCTTACAATACCCCCATCGGGACTAACTCGAAGGGGGTTTTTTAATGCCCCAAGAGATCACCGCCAATAAATTGCTATCTTCTTCTCCGCCCCGGCTCCACTCCCTTGCCGGGGATAATAGGTGCAGGCTGATAAAACTTGTTGACCCCCAACAGGTCCCGATTCAGCCTGCGCCTTCTTTATTTGTAGACCAAGAATTCAGAAGTCTTATACCACCTTTAGATGCTACAGAATATCAACAGCTTGAGGAAAGCATTCGAGAAGATGGCTGCCGGGATGCCCTAATAATCTGGCAAGGCAAAAACATAATCATTGACGGGCATCACCGCTATGACATCTGCACCAAGCATAATATTCCCTATCGGATTTTCGAAAAGCCTTTTAAGGATAAGGAGGAGGCTAAAATCTGGATTAAGAAAAATCAGATAGGGCGCAGAAATATATCTCCTTATCTCAAGGCTGAATATGTCTTTGATGTGGCTGAGTGGGAAGAGATGAAAGGATTAGCCAAAGAGAATCAAGGTGATAGAGGCAACTTCGTTGTGAATTCACAACGAAGTAATATCCAGCTCGCCCATAAGTTAAGCATAGGTGAGCAGCAAGCCTCCCGCATCATCCGTATTCACAAATCGCCTTTAACCAAAGAGGAGGAAAAAGCCAAACTCCGCACTGGGGAATTAGGCGTCAATACCGTTTATAAAGAAATTAAAAAGCGAGAAGAGAAGATAGAAAGAGATAAGCAACGGCAGGAACTTTCCCAAATCGGGCAACAAATAGCCAATACAACTGAAGTTGTAATTCAAAACTGTGATTTTCGCAGCAACAATGGGCATATTCCAGCCGACAGTATTGACCTTATTTTCACGGACCCGAACTATGCCGAGGATTTCCTTGATGTCTGGCAGCCGTTAGCTGAACTTGCCACCCGAGTCCTCAAACCTGGAGCTTTCCTTCTCGTATATTCAGGACAAACATTTTTCCCCGATGTTCTTAAATTTCTTCTTAGCAGTGGGCTTGAATATTATTGGCTAGCTGGGAAATACCATGACCAAGGGCATGTTTCCATCTGGGCAAAAAAAGTATGGACTCAATGGAAACCTATCCTGATTTTTAAGAAGCCAGGTAATAGCAATAGCCATAAGTGGTTTTTGGATATGCTCCGGATGGGGGCAAGGACAGAAGCAAAGAAATTAGATAACTACGGACAAAGCTCAGAGGACGCCAAATATTTCATAGACAAATTATCGGAGCCCGGAGATTTAATTTTAGACCCCTGTTGCGGTTCTGGGACAATTCTGGCAGCAGCTAAAATGATGGGACGGAAAGTGATGGGCTTCGATATAAATAATGATAAATGCAATATTACTCTAGCTAGGTTGGCGGCTATAAATGACTAAACCCCTAATAGCTATTCAAAAATTTAATGACTTCAAACAATGGGTAAATAAGCACCCTTTGTTAGAATCTTATGTGGCGCAATTGACAACCGGTGATATAGATAATATTTTCTTCCATGATTCAGGCAATACCTGCCATATCTTATTTGTCGAGACAAAAGAATGTGGGGAAGATAATTTAGAGGATTCCCAAAAAAATATTTACGCAATAATTGATGCGGTTTTCCGTAGATATAGCACCCAAAATCATCATCCAATTGCGATGAAATTATGGGGGCGAATTCAATCACGCAAAATAAATTATTTAGGAACGCACCTCTTAGTCTTTGAAAATACAAATCCAGATAATTCGACTTGGATGAAATGGGACAATGATTTCATTTCCATACCAGAGTTAATAAATCTATTGCGTTTCAATAAGGAGGCCTGAATGGTAAACAGAAGCATATTGATACCTATGAGAATAACAATAAACGGCAAAGTAGCCGAGCTGGTAACAGCCAGGAAAACCTACAAGTGCGATGAGTGCGGCTACCCTATAGTCCCCCACAGCGACTACTACCAAATAACTCTAGGCGGTGCCGGGCTGGGGAGCATCAAGTTCCCCGACCGGGTGCATGTCCATTGCATCGAGAAATATATGGAAACAGGAGGCAAATAAATGAGGAAACAAATAATCAGGATAACCGGACCAGCCAGCAAGGTATTTTTTGAAATCACCCTGCTAGCCCTACTCTACCCTAATAAGTCGCTGGGAGAACTGGCGAAGGAGAAGAAAAATGGATGAAGTAACCAGCATCATGCTCAACCAGATTAAGGAAATCGACCAGAGGGACGAACAGCAAATCCTTGCCGAGCTAGCCGGCGAAACGATTGACGAGTATATCTACGAGATATTTGACAAAAAAACAAAAAAGCGCACTGTAAAGCTGTCCTGGATAGGCACCCGGGAAATGGGGCGGGCAAAAGGCAATATCGCCCTCAGCAACCCTATAATTAACGACAATGACGGATATATCCGCATTGTGGTTCGGGGAACCGACCTGAAGCGCAACTTCTCAGTATTCGGCGGCTGCCACCAGCCAAAACAACAAAAGGTAAAGATTTATGATGAGAGTGGTACCGAGATTGGCAGCCAGCTACAGGACGACCCGCATTACTTCACCAAGGCATTGAGCAAAGCTCAACGAAATGTAATCCAGGCAGTCATACCGGCTAACTTCATGGCACGTATGGTTGACCGCTTCCTGGTAATGACTGGTAAAGAACCCCTAAAGCAACTACCGAAACCAAAGAACGAAAGACCCCGCCTGGCAAAAGATTTGCCTGACCTTAAACCAGAGGATATATCCGATTTATCCACACTGGAAAGAACCGCATTCAATCGATGGCATATTCAGCCGGCTGAAGTTTACAGGGCATTGGGGTATTCAAAAAGGATAGATTGTAACGAGCCTGCTTGGGAATGCTACTTGAAATTAAAAGCAGTTTACGAACCTGAAGGATTTATTCAAAGCAAAGTCGAGCCCTGAGAATATATTATGCTGGGGGGCTGGCGGGGCACTAACGGCTCGTCGGGCGCTAGCCTTGCCCAATCCTACCAGTCCCCCGGGAAGGAGAGCAAATGAACATCCCAAAAGCCATCGAAATCCTAACTGAGTTTGACAAGGGTAATATGCCACCTATGCCACCAGATCTCAGAGACGCTAATCATTTAGGCATCGAAGCCCTTACCTTCGTATGCCTACTCAGGGCAGCAGAAGGTAAGCTAACTATCCCATTCCTCAAAGGGGAGACAGAAGAATAAGTAAAAAGGAGATTGAGCTATGGAGACTAAAACAATCTATTGCCCTAAATGTGGTGAATACCTGGGCGACCTTGTGAATGGAGTCTTATATAAGTTTGGTAAGGTTCCTACGGAGCTACACCACTGTAAAAAAGCAAAAAGGAGATCGAGCTATGAGCCGAGTCCCAACTGCTGAGCAGACTAAGCAGTGCCCACCCCACCATTGGTTTATAGACAGCAAAAACAAAGGCACCTGTGTAAAGTGTCCTGCTACCTGCGATTTCGCAGCCCTACAGCCCCGGCCCTATCCCCGCTTAAAGGCTCGAGCCCAAGCATCTGCTGGTGGGAAGAAGAACTTGGGAAAGATTAGAGAGAAGAAGGAGGAATGGGGATAAGCCTATGGTTACTAGAATCTGCAATGGGGAAAACTGTCGCTGGTATGCCGAGGCTAAACCCGGGGGGCGTAAGTGCTGGTATGGTGAGCCTCAATGCTGGCGGGGCTGGCTCCACTTATTCATCCAGCTATTTAAGATGAGGTTCGGAGGTGCTAAATGAAAGAGACAGGGATTATTATGAGTGGCAATCACCCGAAGCTGATACTTGATGGGGTTAAGACTCAAACAAGAAGAGTGATTAAGCCACAGCCCTACCCACACAAAATGCAGGCTCGGTCAGTGTTCAACATATCACCTTTCTTTCAGGGATGGTTGTGGAATCCCAAAAAGAATGACTTGCCGATATCACCTGGTTATAACTTCATAGATTGGAAAATCTATTGTCCCTATGGTCAAGTAGGGGATAGGCTTTGGGTGAGGGAGACATTTTTTTATGAATGGCCGACAGAGGAACAGCCTGATGATATGAGGGAATGTCGCATTGTATATCGTGCTTCTGAGCCAGATTATATTCAGCCTGAATGGAAAGAAAACAATGAATTTCCAAGACAATATACGTGGACACCCTCAATCTTTATGCCCCGCTGGGCTTCACGGATAACCCTTGAGATTACTGAGGTTAGAGTTGAGAGATTGCAGGAGATAAGTCCCTTTGATTGTGGGGAAGAAGGGATAAATCGAACTGGTGATATTTTAGTAGCTGGTAAGTTTATGAAAGAGTGTTTCCAAATTCTTTGGGATTCCCTCAATGCCAAGAGAGGATATGGCTGGGAAGTTAATCCTTGGGTATGGGTAATTAGCTTTAGGAGAGTTGATGGCTAAACCACAAGTTGAAGATGGTTATACTCCAATAGCTAATGAAATTCTGGAGAGCCTAGCTAGGATATCATTATCCCCCAATCAGTGGCAAGTGCTATTGTGCATAATCCGCAAAACATACGGCTTTCATAAGAAAGTTGACTATATTGCTAACTTTCAGATAGGAGCGGCCACTGGCTTATGCAAAGCAGTGGTTTCTCGCTGCCTGAAAGGATTAAGCGATATGCAAATCATAACTCGTAACAGCAAGCATATCGGCTTTCAGAAGGATTGGGAAAAGTGGGGGAAGTTAGCAGAACTGTCAACTTTAGAAAAGTTAGCAGAACCGTCAACTTTAGATACAAAGTTAGCAGAACCGTCAACTTTTAAAAAGTTAGCAGTTCAGTCAACCGAGTTAGCAGTTCAGTCAACAAAAGTTAGCAGCTGTGCTGTCACACAAAATATAAAAGAAACTATACAAAAGAAAGAAGGATCTATAAATAACTTTATAAATAGTAATACCTTAATAAGTGGGCAAAGTATTGAAAAGGTAATAAGGATTGTCAGAGGGGAAGTAAGTGGGGTGCCGGAAAAACGAAGGCAATACTTTGCAGGAGAATTGGAGCGGCTGGGGATCGGATTATCAAAAAGAGGAGGTAGGGGGAAATGAGCGGATGCCGGAGAATATGGCTAAAGAGCTTACTCCTGATCGGGCAACGGGTTAGGGTTATGAACTATTTGAGGTATAGGGGATATACGACATCGATGCTGGGGTGGAAATGAGAGCGGCGATTAAGCAGGATAACGAGATTATAGCCGCCGGCGGCTTCTGGTGCCATGCTTGCCTGGTGGGTAAGCCAGTCGGTAAGCAATCCTTGGATCCGAGATATTGTCAGGGTTGTTATGAATCTATCAAAGGAAATAAATTTGGAATCCTTCCTAGCCCCGGTGATATGCAAAGTGATTATTGGACTAAGGACGGAGCATTCTTTATTCACTCTGGTCAAAAATATGGAATTAGCGCCTCAGGCAAAACTATTTATTGTGGTTTAGTAGAGGTTAAGGAAAGTGGCAGGGCTAGTGCTGAGGCGCTTTCTAAAGGGCAAGAAGTTGTTGCAAAACTCCCGGAAGGGGAATTGGTAGGGGTAGAAGATGTTCAAGCTGAAAACGGGGGTAGTTTTGAAACAAGTAAGCACCTTGGCGGGCGACCCAGAAAAGAGGGGAAAGTTCACCGAGTGACTACATGGCGGCGGGGAAAGGAAACGCAAGGGGTATTATTGGTATGAAGTGCTCAATAAGCTTACTTAAGGATTATAGTGCGTCGTTGGAGACTAGGATATGACGAGTGAAAGCAGTACCCCAAGCATTGGCAATAGTAAATTAGTTAATCAAGTCAGCGTAGATAAGCTGCCGAAAAAGGGCAGCCGCCAATACTGTGAGTTGGTAACTAAAGTAAAGGGTGGGGACCCGTTTATCCGAAAGACCACAGTAAATGGCCGGCCTTATTATCAGCGCTGCCAATATATTTACTGGGATGGGAGACGTAAACTAAAAATAATAAAGCACCTGGGGACCCGGAAGCCCAGGGGGGTAGGGTAGAAACAGCGTTCTAAGGGGGAACGATAGAGGATTGAGATGACAACTAAGAAAAATGCCATAGTGCCTTTTAAGGTCTGCCCCCGATGCCTTGGCACCGGGCAAATCCCTTGTGATGGGAAGGAATATTATAGGCAATTGCATAGAGAGTGGGCTGAATCCTTCCACCTAAAGCCAGTAGTCTATGCTTGGCTCGGTAAGGCGGAGATACCCGGACTTGCAGTCGCTCAGTTAATGCCTGGTGGATGGCATGGGCTGAAAGTATATGTAGCTGTTACTGATATACCGAGGTCAGGCTTCTTTGATGCTGGGGCTGATGGCTATTATGCCTACAAATTAAATGGGCGAGGTGTGCCGCTCTCCATCATGCATATTCAAGGAGTAGACCTTTCGTGCTTTGATATTATCAACAACAAGGCGTTCTGGTATCTATTTTGCCATTCGACCAGAAAGGATGAATTAGCACGTCTTGATTACTGGCCAGATATTTTGAACTTGGAAGATAGGAAGCTAATAGAGGAATATAGCAATAAACAGCGTTCCGAGGCAGAACGCTAGAAAGGAGGTAAAACAATGGCTCACGAACACGATAGATTCCTTGGTGAACGAGAGGGTGCTTTACACTTTGGCTGTGTTAATCCATTCTGTGGTCATGGCAATCCAGCCTTGCCAAATCACCATAAAATTCCACTGGATAGCAAAGATGTAACTATGAAGCTACTCAGTCACGAGAATGGGAAAATGCGGGTTGAGGTAACTCCTAAAGACCAACAATATAGTCCAACTATCCTTGAGTGTGAGGATAACCTCGAAGCCTGTGGGCAAGCCTTTGGGCAATTAAGTTTTACAGGTGTTAAGTAGCGTTCAGAGGTAGAACGCTAGGAAAGAGACAAGGAGGTAAAAACATGGCAACTGAAATAGAAATCATGGGGCACAAAGCTAAAATCGAGAGGGTAAGTGGGCAGGAAAAACTGGAACCCTGGCATCGGGAGGAGATGCTGGTAGTATGGATTGCTTTTGATGAGGCTGTTGCCGGCACCATGTCCTTCGCGGTCCTCATCCCCGCGAAGAAGTATGAGAGGGATGAGTTTCTGTATAATGTCCGCCGGCGAGGGGAAGAACAGTTTAAGCTCATCCTGGAGAAGCATGAGAAGGAGCAGAGGGAGATGTGGGGAAGGAATGAGCGCAAGAAAGCCTTAGACGCTATGGTTGCCGAGGCTCAGAGCCTTATTGAGTAAATAGCGTTCTGAGGGAGAATGAGGTACCGCTGAGGAGATATAAATGCCATTCCCAAATTGGATAGGTAGGAAGCGTCTATGGACAAAGGAGAGGGTGATAGCCGGCCTGATTGCTGCGGCCAGGGAGATAGAGGGTCCGTTACCATGTTTAGATGCTTCCTATAACCGGCTAAAGAAGGGAAGGCTCGATTGGCCTACTTCCCATCGCATCCTCGAGTATTTCGGTGCTATGGCTAGAGGCTGGCTGGCTGCAGGTGAACCAATGACCCGAATCTCCCTACACAATGTGCCCTGGATAGAAGATGAGAGGGAATATTTATTCAACTATGCCGGCAACTATACATTAGAGAGAATAGCTCGAAGATTGGGGCGTTCTTATGGAGCCGTTAGAGGGCAGCTCAGGATAGCGAAGGTTAAATCCAGGCACAACCAAGGGTTCTTATCCGCTGCCGAAATCGCAAAGGAATTTGATAGCTCTTGCCACAGGATTCGTAATATGCTGAGAGTTGGGAGGATCAAGGGCAAGTATGACGGGGAAAGGAACCGGTGGGAAGTAGACCCGATAGATATTACTCCTGAGGTAATTATCCTATTGAGCGCTCCAAAGAGAACACATAAAACTTGGCCCACTGACAAAGGAGACTATTATTCTCGTTATGGGCTGCACCGGCAAACTATCGCTGGCAGAGGAGTAGCTGTATGCGTAAAGTGATAGTGAACTTTAGTGGCGGCAAGGATAGCACAGTGGCGATACTCAAAGCCCTTGAGGAGTTTCCTCGTGAGGAAATTATACTTTGCTATCAAGACACGGGGGCTGAATATCTTGAAACTAGAGGTCATGTTGAAAGGGTAGCAGAGATATTTGCTTTACCATTGGTCATATTGGCAGATGATGATGGTTTCTGGGGAAAGATTAAGAAGCACGGTAGTTTTCCTCTCCCTAGCACTAGGAAATGCACACGACAATTAAAAAAAGATGTTCTTCGTAAGTGGATAAGGCATAACAGGGAATCGCTAGGTGACGAGGTAATAATAGTATCAGGGCATCGAGCTGAGGAAAGTCAGCGGCGTTCTAAGATGGATAAACTAATTATCCTGCCAGAGTTGACACTTAAAAAAGGAAATTTCACTACCTATGGCTATCTCCCATGCCTTGATATGAGAGAATCCGAAGTCTATGAGCGTATTCGTGCCGAGGGGTTACCTTTGCACCCATGCTATGAATTTTCATCTAGATGTTCTTGCTGGTGCTGTATTTTTCAACCTCCGCAAGTAGTGAGGGAATATGCCGAGAGACAGCCCCAGCTATATGAGCAAGCCTGCTTAGTTGAGGAAGAAATAAAACATAAGTGGAAGTACGGCTTTGGTTTTAATGACCTTTTCAAACAAGGGAAGCTACTTTAACAGCGTTCTAAGGGGGAACGATGAAAGTTCTACTGATGGATTTGGACATTATTAAGCAGAGACGCCCCTATCCCAACTTGGCTCTGATGAAGCTCTCCGCCTACCACAAGGCGAGAGGCGATGAGGTATATCTGAACTTCCCCCTCCAGTCACCGGATATCACCTACGCTTCCTGTGTATTTACCTGGAATGCGAAGAGGGCGGCTAGCGTTCCCGATGGGGC